>NZ_JAFHKK010000011.1 GCF_016937535.1 Sulfurospirillum tamanense
AGCATGTAGGCTTTGGGAAGAAGTTAAAAACCCTGCGAGGGCAAGGATAAGGTGCAAAAAAACCTTAGGCAATGGGGTCATGGAATTCCTTGGGGTGAAAAACTTACCCCCTGCAAAAAAGAAGGGGGCATGCAATTTAGCAAACAAGGGTTTTAAAAGGTTCGGTATGCTTAATAATTTCCAATCCAAACCCACCAATCCCCACAAACTCTTTTGCACCACTCGTGCTCAAAAGTTCTATTTTTGAAATGCCCATTTTTTTCACAATCTGTGCCCCAATACCGTATTCTCGCATTTGACGCATGTTTTGAGCGCCACCTTCCATAAACACGACAACACCGCCGTATTTTTGTACATACGCAACACTCCGCAAAAGATTTACGCGCCTTTCATCGTTTTCTAGCAATGCTATATCGGAGGCTATGGTGTGAAATTTCACAGCCATATACTCCTTTGGCTCACCAAAAGCATAGACCGTGTGGTGATTGTCAAAATGGTCCAAAAAATCCACCTTTCGCGCCAAAGAACCCATGAACTCTACCTGCGATTCGCACACACGGCGGATGAGCGACTCGTGCATCATGCGGTACTCCACAAGATCAGAAATATAGACAATATTTAGCCCGTACCTATCGCAAAAAATATCCAAATCCGGGCGCCTTGCCATGTTGCCATCTTCTTTCATGATTTCACAAATCACCGCGGATTCTCTGAGCCCTGCCAGGGCACACAAATCAACTGATCCTTCGGTATGTCCTATCCGCGCCAAGACACCGCCCTCTTTAGCAATGAGCGGAAAAATGTGCCCAGGACGCACCAGTTCCGTGGGTTTTGAATGCGCATCTGCAAGGATTTTTATGGTCATGTCCCGCTCAAACGCAGAGATGCCCGTCGCCGCACTTTTGGCATCTACAGAGATGGTAAAGGCGGTCTCATAGGAAGAATCGTTTTCTTTGACCATAGGAACAAGTGCTAGCCTTTTGGCGATGGCTTTGGAGACAGACACACAGATGAGCCCTTTGGCGTGGCTCGCCATAAAGTTGACTTTTTCAGGGGTTGAAAGCTGGGCAGCATAGACCAAATCGCCTTCGTTTTCCCGGTCTTCATCGTCCATCATCACAACCATCTTGCCTTGCTTGATGTCTTCGATGGCTTGGTTGACGCGCTTAAGCGCTTGGAGTGATTTTTGATCGTTCAAAATAGCATTCATTGGATGGTTCTCCTTTAGAGCATGTGCCCCATTTTTTCTTTTTTGGTAGTAAGGTAGTGTGTGTTGTGGTTATTGGAGGGCATGATAATGGGCCACCGCTCCACAATAGTAATACCTTTGAGGGTGTTTATTTTCTTGGGATTATTGGTTAAAAGTTTGATTTTATCGATGCCAAAATGGCCCAAAATGATTTCTGCCATTTCATAAGTGCGTTCATCATTTAAAAAGCCAAGTTGGTGGTTAGCCTCGATGGTGTCAAACCCTTGGTCTTGGAGTGCGTAGGCGTTGACTTTATTAAAAAGGCCAATGTTGCGCCCTTCTTGGCGCAAGTAAATGACCATGCCACCGCGCTTTCCAATGACACCAAGGGCGTATTCGAGTTGGTCTTTGCAGTCGCACTTAAGAGACCCTAGTGCATCTCCCGTGAGGCATTCGCTGTGAATGCGCACCAAAGGAATTTCTCCAAAAGGCTCTTTGAAAATCGCCAAATGCTCTTTGTCACCCTCTTTGAACGCTTGAATCTGAAACGTCCCAAAACGCGAAGGGAGGTTGGCAACGTGGGAATGGGTTGATTTCATGGGTTTGCCTTAAATGTAGAAAGATGGGTGATTTGATACCCTTCGCCTCGCACCGTTCTGATAAGATCGATGGGGAGCTTTGCTCGAAGTTGTTTCACTAACGCTCGGATGCTCTCAGGGCTTACAATTTCATCGTGGTAAACAAGTGAAACTATTTCATCGCATGAGATGATGTTTGGCGACTTCACAAAAAGGTATTTGAGCAGTGTTGCCTCTTTCTTGCCAAGAGAAACAACTTCATCATGATAATAAAACATCCATTTTTTGCAATCAAAATAGACACTCGGGGAGAGAAAAAAGCGCTCATCATTCCAGATGTTACAAAGTTTATAAATCTTCCATGCAATTTCTTGCATGTAAAAATCTTTGACAATAAAATCGTCATAGCCCAAATAATAGAGCGTTTTTAATGTATCAGGATCATAATCCTTTTCTAAAATGAGCAAAATAGGCACTTTTCCCCCATTTGAGTGAATGAAATTCATCATATAGGGATTAGTAGGCTCTTTGAGATTTAAAATAAACAAGGCATAAGTGTCTAGTGCAAAAGTTTCTCGCAAAATTTGCTCTTCGGTTTCTACACACTTAAATTCTAATTTTTGGCGGTACCCGTTCATCCGGTCAATAATCGCCCGCCAAAGAGTAGTATCAGGCTCTTGAAGAAAAATATTCATGGTTCACCTCGCCACTTAGTGGACTTTAAATTGGCTCAACTCACTGTCAAGTTTTGCCGCCATGGAAGCCAAATGCTCGCTCGCTTGAGCCACTTCTTCAATGCTTCTTGCATTGGCACTGGCAATGGTTTCTATCTCTTGAATTTTGGCTATCATCATCCCCACAGACGTGTTTACATGTAAAGCCTCTTGGACGTTGTGGTGGTTACTTTGAATGTTTTGGCGCAAAATCACTGCATTTTCGCTCACGACACCCTCTAGGCTTGCAGAGATTTCAGAAAGAGACAGAATCTCTTTAGAGTTAGCATCCATTTGTCCAGAAGCATCGGCAATGGATTGGACGACGATGTTGATGGTCGTGTTTATCTCTCCGAGGCTTTTTTGGGTACGTTCCGCCAATTTTCGCACCTCATCAGCGACCACTGCAAACCCGCGCCCGTGGTCCCCTGCGCGCGCAGCTTCGATGGCGGCGTTGAGGGCGAGTAAATTTGTTTGGTCAGCAATGTCGGCAATGACTGTTAAAACACTTTTGATTTCCTCAGTGCTTTGGCTTGTTTTTTGAAGGCGCGAAGCAAGCTCTAACTCTTTATGGGAACTCTCTTGGAGTTTTGCATTAAGCTTGTCCATTTGAGATTGAATTTGTTGAAAATTATCATTCACCGTGCCAAGTTGCGAGCTATTATATTGCATGGTTTCAACGGAAGTTTTCATCCCACCAAGCACCGCTTGACCTGCATTAACGCCCTCAGACACCAACGAAACTTCATCCTCAGAACGCTTTCCAACCGACAAGGAGGTAGAGGAGAGTTCTTGGGAAATGGCCGTATTTTCAGAACTGCTCTCTTTGGCACGAATGAGCAAATTTTGAATCTGTGTGATGAATTGGTTAATCGAAGTCGCAATGTCGCCTAGCTCATCTTTGCTCTTTACATGTAAACGTTGGGTTAAATCTCCTTCACCAGAAGCAAGGTCTTGAATCATGGAACGCAAGGCTTGCAAGGGTTTAAACTGCCACCTCAACAAGGCGTACAAGGCCAAAATGCCAAGCACAAGAAAGGTTAAACTGACCCATAAGAGTTGATTCGTTTGTGCGTTTAGGTTTGCAAACGCAACATCTTGATTAATATTCACCAACACTTTCCACCCTGTTGCTTCCACAGTATCAAAGGCTAAAATCTTTTCACTTCCATCAACACTAAAAGTCACAATTCCCGATTTTTTACTGTAGATTTCATCTTCAACCCACCGTAACTCTTTTCTGACTTCACTCAGTTTTTTACCCTTAAACTCTTCGACGGGATGAAAAACATTTTTGCGACTCGCATCTGAAATAGAAGCAAAGCCGCCCTCAAATTTTGACTCGAGCACTTTTTTCTCAATATTGGCCAAAGGGACTACCAAGAATGCAATATTTTCATTTTCAATAGGAGCTGAAACCGTGATAATAGCCATGCCAGGGCGCACAGGGTTATCGTGTGGTGGCGAATACGTGGGTTTAAAACCGTTGGCTTTGGTGATTTTGTAGACAAGTTCTTGCTCCATTGTTTGGGCACTGATTTTAACCTGAGGCATCACATGTACCGCCTCTTCGCCTTTAAAATAAGCGATACTCACCGCAACACCTGCTGCGTCTTTGGCTTGCGCTAAATGTTCTCGAACACGTTTGGGTGTCTTTTCCTCTAGGGCAAGAATGCTTTTGCCAAGTGCCACAGAAATATCTTTTTTACCCACCAACCAATCATCAATAATATGGCTAAGCGCGCCTACTTTTTCCCTAAGGGTTTCATGAACTTCGACCGTTGTAGCCTGCTTCATCATGGTGTGATTAATCGCCAAAAACACACCAAATCCCGCAATGATACCACCCACAATGGAAACAATAATCTTTTGCTGCAACTTCATTCATGCCCCTTTTGTCAATTTCATTATTGTACTCTTCCCTAGTGACCAAAAAGTGACCTTGCACACAAAAGATGCAAGGTCATCGCTTTTCTAAGGCTTCTTTACATGTAACACAAACTTTCTAAAACCGATAGGTCACATACCACTTTGCATAGGTAAAATCATCTTTATCGACGTTATCATCGTATTTGGCATGACCTGCCCAAACACGTGTGCTAAACCCTTTTAACAGTCCCGCAAAAGCGTAATTTACATCTACGTTTACTTCGGTTGCTTTGCCTAGTTTAGTGCCAGAATTTGCTTTGCCTTCATCGCTTTGCTTGAAGTGTCCTATTTTTACCGCACTACGCAAAGCAGGAATACCAAAGTTGTAGGAAGCTTGCAATGAGACAGCGTCTATCCCAGCAAAAATAGCATTATTGACAAGCATGGATGTATCAAGCACCGCATCAGGCACGTGTCCGAGTGTGCTTGGAAAATCCGCATCATCATCCACGGAGGTATAAGCCGCTTTAAGGCCCACTTCACCGATGTTTGTCATGGCTCTAGCCCCATAAAAAGAGGCATCTTTTTTGCCTGCTGCGTCAAACTCAGCACCACCCCACAACACACCAAGCGTCACAGGATGTTCGGTAGGAAGTTTGTAATCTGCGCGCGCGTAGTACTGGTCAAAACCGCCCACGGCCACAAGCGCTGGTGCATCGCCGTTAAAGGATTTTTCATTGGTGGTGAGGTATTGGCCCTCAAAGGTCACATCTTTGATGCTCGTGTTTTTAACAAACACACTGTAAAGAGGTTTTTCATAGTGCACGTCTTCTTGTACAATGCCGCCGTTGGAATCACTTCCATAACGTTTGTTCCACTCTTTAATGTACACCAATTTTAAAACCGTGTCGGGAATCTCATTAACTGTAAGCACCGCTCCTGTGAAGTAATCCTCCAAAGGCCAAGCGGAACTGCTCATTAGCAATGGCAGCTTAATGCCTTGACGGCCCACAATCACGTTTGAATTTAAGAAAGAGTATTGCAAATAAAGATTATGCAGGTGGGATGCACTGACGGAATTGCGCGAGTCATCTTCTGTGGTGTTTTTCTTGTGAATCTTTAAATCATGGCCCGATTGAAACCCAAGACCCAATTTAAACCCGTAAAAATCATCAGTAAGGTATTTTAACTCAACCGCAACAGAGCCAACATTAGAATTATTAGCAGGGTCTTGTGGGTTTAAAGCCGCCGCATCCGAATCAGTACCGTTGGCATAAACAAACTTAAACGCACCGCTCACTTTTCCATTTTTAAACGCATCTTCCAAAGATTCACCCGCATGCGCCATGGTGCCCATAGCCACGAGCGCTGCTAAGGATAAATGTATCGCTTTCATAATTTCCCCTTTGTATTGCTTACATGTAAACCCCCAAAACCCTTAGGCTTTGGGGATGTGACATTTTTGGCCCTCTTTTACAAGAGAGCGCCTTTGCCGATAGCCCATTGAACAAAACACTCATGTGAGTCTTACCAACAGCGCAAGGAAGTTTTGAGATGTAAAAGGTTATTCGCCCCGTTTTACAACCCGATACCCCTCCCCTTTGACGGTTTCGATAAAACTCAAAGGAATCTTTGCCCTCAGTTGTCGCACCAGTGAACGTATGCAATCTTCATTAACACTCTCACCGCGGTAGATGTAATAGGTAATATCTTGAAACGAAACCACACAAGGTGATTTGACCAACAAAAACTTCAACAACAATGCCTCTTTTTTACCCAGCGCTATCTCTTCTTCTCTGTAAATAAACTGTAAATTTTTGCAATCAAAATAGATATCTTGCGAGAAAAAAAACTTATCGTCATTCCAAATATCACACAATTTATAAATCCTAAACATAATCTCTTCAGGAAAAAACGGTTTAAAAATAATGTCATTATAGGAGTGGTAATAAAGTGTTTTGAGTTTTGGCGGGTCAAACGTGGGTTCCAAGATAAGCATAATGGGGGCATCGCCCCCATTATTGCGCACAAAGTGCATCAAAGAAGGGTCTAAAGGATTGGCAAGATTCAAAATAAACAATGCATACTCACAAAAACTCTCAGCATGGCTTAAAAGTGCCTCTTCGTGCTGGAACTTGTGAACATTGATTCTTAACCGATACTGGTTTAAACAGGTCTCAATTCGATTTTGCAATGCTTTATCTGGCTCGAGAAGGAAAATTTTCATTTCTTACTCTCCTTTTTTAAATGCCTCTATCAACCCTTTTTCTACCGCCTCTTTTTCTGCGTCAAACTTCCCTTCGTAGTATTCGTACTCAGGTTTATAATAATTCAGTACTGTGCGAAGTCCCATGTGCCCAACCTCTACATGGCACGAAGCGCATCCGATTTGCTTATCCGTTCCAAGTAAGGCATCGTAATGGGTATGCATCTGTTGGCCCTTTGGGCTAATGAATGCGTTGGTTTTGTAATTACTGTGGCAAGAAATACACCCATCATCGTAAACAAACTTGTCGCGATTCTTACGATTGGCATGCCAATCAATAGCATCCACATCTCCAAAGAAGTGAATCGCCCCCTCAACCACACCGTTTTTTGCCTTAGTGTAAATGTAGTTAAAAACATTGTCATGTGGCATGTGGCAGCTCACACAACTTGCCTTAAACCCACTTTCACCTTGTCCACCGTGCGGATCTGTATGATAGGCCGAAACCATCGGTGCCATTTCGTGACAAACAATACAAAACTTATCATCACTCGTGCGATGAAGCCCTTCGTACGTTACCCACGAACCAAAAAGTCCTAAAAACACGCCGATTGCTCCTGCGGCTATGAGTATGCGTTTTTTCATGGTGTTGGCCTCATCCATAAGTCGATATCATGCTCGTGGCACTCGGTACACATGTTCGTAGAGGGTTTGTGCTCATTATGACACTCATCACAATACAAGGTTGGCCCATCGTGAATAGAGTTGTGTGGGTTTACATGTAACTTGTCCATGAACGCCAACCGCTCTGCCATGTGCTCTTTGCTTTGATGACAGGATAAACATCCTTCATCACCTATATACGTAAACTCCTTGGGGTCATCTCCTTGTCCCACATGGCAAAACGTACACTCGAAAGAGAGTTTTGCATGATGGGATTTAAGAGGAAATTCTTCTTTAAGCTCAGGCGTAATCACTATGGGCTTAAGAGGTGAGTCCGACTCACCTCCTATTAGCGACATTACGCCAAGCACAAGAAAAACCCCAGCAATTGCTAATGTTTTTCCACCACTCATGGCTAAATATTTTCTCCTGCAATCATCCCGAAGGTTAGACAATCTGTCACCGCACAACTTCCTAGGCGACTCGCACCGTGGGTTCCTCCTGTCACTTCACCTGCAGCAAAAAGACCCGGGATGGGTTTGTTTGTCAGGGCTGAAATAACCTGTGCTTTGGTATTGATTTTTACACCACCCATTGTGTGGTGAGGCTTTGGTGCCGTACGTGTACTGTAAAACGGCCCTTTCATATCAATACACTCACCGTTAAACGAAGCAACCGGTTTACCAAACTCATCCACTCCTTTTTTAACGCCCTCATTAAATTTCGCTACGCTCTCTTTTAATGCTGCTACTGGGATTTTGCGGTCAGCTGCTAGCTCATCAAGGGTGTTGTATTTTTTCATCACGCCTGTTGCTAAACCTTTTTCAACCAAAGGAAGAATTTGCTTATCAAAGGTGTTGTATGTTCCAAGTGCTACAGGAAACGCTTCTGGCGCTTCTTTGAGGATTTTGTATTGTGCGTCTGCGCGGGTTTTGCGGTCAGCCAACTCATTCATGAAACGCTTTCCATTACGCACGTCTACAACAATACCGTACTTAAACAACCCTTGTTGATTAAGTTGTGGTCCTACACCAAACCCTCGCTCATCTGGACTTGCCCAAGGGCCCTCTTGAATCCAATCTACCTGCACAGGAAACGCACCGATTTGAAAAGCTTTTAACATCGCACCAGCAGTCGCTCCTGCATGGTTTGTGGTGTCTGAATTATCGGGGATTTGTGGGTTTTGAAGCTTGCGGTATATACGGTCAGCACTAAAACCACCCGAAGCTAACACGACGCCTTTTTTGGCTTTGTACACTTTCTTCTCGCCTGTAGTGTTTTCAAGGTCATCGCTAAATAACTTGGAATCAAAACGGTAATTTGTTCGTGCCATAATGCCGACAACCCGACCTCCAGCATCCAAAACAAAATCATCAAACTTAGTACGACGGTAGATTTTACATCTAGGGAGTTTTTCCACAAATTCCGTCATGGGTTTGATAATGCCAGCGCCCGTCATGTCGCTTGTTACAAGAGTTCTTGGAACAGAGTGGCCACCAAACCAAGAGGGCTTGTCGCCTAGCTTATACTCAGCACCACATTCGCGTGAAAACTCAAACGCATCAATGGCACGCGCTGCAATGACTTCCAAAAGTTCCACATGGTTAATGCCAAGGCCCGCTTTAAGGCTATCTGCGATAAAGCGTTCCGCTGAATCTTCGATGCCGTGTTTTTTTTGATCAGGGTTATTTGGAACCGCAAACGCGCCCCCATTAATGGCAGAGTTGCCACCAATGCGTCCCATTTTCTCTACAATCAACACCGTGTTGCCGCGTTGTGCTGCCTTGGCAGCTGCTGCGAGCCCTGCAAACCCTGTGCCAATGACGATAACGTCATATTCTTCGTCAAACTTGACGTCTTTTTCAAGCGGCGCTGCGGCAAAAGCATTGCTCGCACCAAACACTGCCAAACCTGCACCAAGGGCACCAAACTTAAGGGCGTCTCTTCTTGAAAGGGCTTCTTTCTTCATCTGTAACTCCTTTTGTGTGTTCGTGTTTTGTTCATTGACAATTCTAACGCCACACTGTGAGATTTAACGTGAGATTTTGAAAGTTTATTGAATTGATAAACTACATTATCTTTTTTATTAAATTATCAGTTTAAATAGTTAAGTACCAAAAAAATGCACTTAACTATGCTTTTATCTTTCTGCATTTTTTAAAAAACTAATTTTCTTGCAAACTTTTTTTCTTTTTCACCTAAAATTTTCACTTACATAAATGTAATAATTATTTTAAGTTTAATAAAAGAATATGCCGTTTGCAGTGATTATTCCTGCAAACGGCCCAAAAAAATTAAACGTTTTCGCCCGCAATCATGCCAAACACAAGACAGTCAGTAACAGCAACTGTACCCAAGCGGCTTGCCCCATGCGTCCCGCCCGTGACTTCTCCTGCGGCAAAAAGACCTGGGATTGGCTTGTGGGTATTGCCTGAAATCACTTCGGCTTTTGTGTTAATTTTTACGCCACCCATCGTGTGATGAGGTTTTGGCGCAAGGCGCACACAATAATAAGGCCCTTTGGCTTCAATGCCCACACCATTAAAGGTTGCAACGGGTTTGCCAAACTCGTCTATGCCTTTTTTTACACCTTCGTTAAATTTTGCCACGCTCTCCTTCAAGGCTGCGGCAGGAATTTTATAAGCCGCTGCCACTTGGTCGAGGGTGTCAAATTTTTGCATCACTTTGGTTTGCAAGGCTTTGTCAATTAAAGGGTAAAGTTGTTCACCAAAAGTGTTGTAAGTTCCAATGGCTACAGGATATGCTTCTGGAGATGCTCTGAGGATTTTAAACTCTGCGTCCGCACGGGTTTTACGATCAGCTAGCTCATTCATGAAACGCTTTCCGTTGCGCACGTCCACGGCGATACCGTGTTTAAACAACCCTTGCTGGGTCATCAAAGGTGCCACACCAAAGCCACGCTCATCCGGACTTGCCCAAGGGCCAAACTGAATCCAATCCACCTGCACAGGCAGCGCGCCGATTTGAAAAGCTTTAAGCAATGCGCCCGCAGTGGCGCCTGAATGGTTTGTGGTGTCTGCATCGTCTGTGATGCGTGGGTCTTGAAGCTTGCGATACATCTTATCAGCACCAAATCCACCTGAAGCAAGGACAACCCCTCGCTTGGCTTTGTATGCCTTTTTTTCGCCCGCAGTATTTTCAAGGTCGTCGCTTAAAAGCTTACTATCAAACCGATAGTTTGTTCGTACCGTGACGCCCACTACGCGCCCTTCGGCATTAAGCACAAAATCATCAAATTTTGTACGGCGGTAGATTTTGCATCCGGGAAGTTTTTCCACAAACTCCACCATAGGCTGAATGACGCCCGAACCGCTCATGTTTTCTGTTACTATAGTACGGGCAACAGAGTGGCCGCCAAACCATGCAGGTTTAACATCTTGCCATTTGGCGCCGCATTTAATGGAAAATTCAAGCGCCTCTGTAGCACGCGCCGCAATCGTTTCCAAAAGCTCCACGTGGTTAATGCCAAGACCCGCTTTAAGACAGTCTTCAATAAAGCGCTCATTAGAATCCTCAATGCCGTGCTTTTTTTGAAGAGGCATGTTTGGCACTGCCATCCCGCCACCATTAATGACTGAGTTGCCACCAATACGTCCCATTTTCTCAACAACAAGCACCGACAAGCCTCGCTCGGCAGCCTTGGCCGCAGCTGCAAGGCCCGCAAACCCTGTACCAATGACGATAACATCATATTCTTCGTCAAATTTGACCTCTTTTTCTAAAGGGGCGGCTGCCATTGCATTGCTCGCACCAAAAACCGCCAAACCTGCGCCAAGGGCACCAAACTTGAGGGCGTCTCTTCTTGAAAGGCCTTCTTTCTTCATCTGTAACTCCTTTTGTGTGTGGTAGTGTTTTGTTCGTTGACAATTCTAACAACCCATCGTGATATTTAATGTGTTATTTAATTTAAAGATTACTTTATTTTGTTAAGTCAATAAAAATATTTACATGTAAAGAGAGGGGGTTTCAAAAAGATAAAAAGAGGTGCTGTGCGCTATTTTATGTGTTGGCTTGTAGCATTTTTAACCATGTGGGCGTTTTTTGTCCACAAAAACGGCACTAACAAGGGCAAGCTTGTGTACAATACAAAAAACTTTTTTTAAGGAGCGTCAATGAAACGATTGAGTGTTCTTGCTACTTCGGTTGCATTAGTGTCCTCTTTGGCTATGGCCAAGGAGATTAAAATTGGTGCAGTCATGCCCATGAGCGGCCCACTGGCAGCTTACGGCCAAACTACCTATGAGGGGATTGAGCTAGCCAACAAGCTTCAGCCAACACTCAAAAATGGTGACACTATTAAGTTGGTCTTAGTAGACAACAAAGGCGACAAGGTGGAGACCGCTACAGCAACAACGCGTCTGTTGAGCGCTGATGGCGTGGTGGGTATTTTGGGTGCATTAACCAGCACCAACACCGCTCAGGTGATTGCCGTGGCAGAAAAACGCGAAGTGCCCATCATCGCCGCAGTGGCAACCAACGACCAACTCACCGAGCGAAGAAATTTCGCCAACCGTGTGTGTTTTATGGACTCCTTTCAAGGGGCCGTGGTAGCCAACTACGCCTTTAAAGATTTGGGGCTTAAAACCGCGGCGATTGTTATTGACCAAGCACAGGTGTACTCTTTGGGACTTGCCAAAGCTTTTGAACAAGCGTTCAAAGCAGCGGGTGGCACCATTGTGAAAAAAATCACCGTCAGCTCTGGAGATAAAGATTTCCGCGCAGCCGTCTCCCAAATGAAGGGGGCTAATCCTGATTTTATGTTCTTGCCTCTTTATCACCCCGAAGCGTCTATGATTGCACGCCAATCCAAGCAAGCTGGGCTTGACATTCCTATGTTCTCAGGCGATGGCGTCTCTAATCAAACTTTCATCGACCTTGGTGGCAGCGCTGTTGAGGGCTACATGTTTACCGACTTTTTTGACTACTCTGCCCCTCCAACCCAAAAGTCTAAAGACTTCATGGCTGAATACGAAAAAGCAACGGGCAAAAAAGAGCTAGGCTCCTTTACAGCCCTTGGTGCGGATACGTACTACCTTATGGTTGATGCCATGAACCGTTGTGATGACCCTACTAACTCCGTGTGCATCAATGAGCAAATCAAAGCCACCAAAGGCTTTGAAGGCGTCAGCGGCGTGATTAACTTAGACGAAAAAGGCAACGCAACGCGTTCTGCTGTTATCAAAGAAATTAAAGACGGCAAAGCGGTATACAAAGCGACCGTAAACCCTTAGACCCCAAACCGATCTAACGCCCAAAGCGCCATTGGCGTCTTTGGGCGTGGGTGTTTCTAAAGCTTTACATGTAAAGCCCTTTGGAAACACCCATAGTCGTCGTTATTTTGACTTGCTTGGAGAGTAGATGGAATTCACAACGTTTATGCAACAAATGATAAACGGGTTTAGCTTGGGGAGCATGTACGCACTGGTTGCTATCGGATACACGATGGTGTACGGGGTGTTGCGGCTCATTAACTTTGCCCACGGTGATGTTTTGATGGTAGGTGCCTTTTTGGGCTTTTTTGGGATCGCAGTGCTTGAACTTCCTTTTTTTGCTGCGGTTATTTTAGCTATCGCGGGTTCTGCCCTCTTGGGTGTCATGATTGACCGCATTGCCTACAAACCCCTGCGAGAAGCCCCACGCATTTCCCTTTTGATTACCGCTATTGGGGTGAGCTTCTTTTTAGAAAACATCTTTAATGTTGTCTTCGGCGGCGTTCCTAGAGCCTTTCCTGTGCCTGATTTTGCCGAACAAATCATCTCTGTGTCAGGCTTAATGTTTTCTGTAGCATCCATTATGGTGCCTGTAGTTACCCTTATTTTACTTGGCATTATTTTATTGGTTTTGTTTAAGACCAAATACGGCATGGCGATTCGTGCCCTTGCCTTTGATGCCCAAACAGTAAATTTGATGGGAATTGATGCAAACCGTATTTTTGCCGTGGTTTTTGCTATTGGTTCTGCACTCGCGGCAGTGGGGGGTGTCTTTTGGGCGCTTAACTACCCCACTGTTGAACCCATGATGGGCGTGCTTATCGGCCTAAAAGCGTTTGCCGCAGCAGTGGTGGGTGGCATCGGAAGCGTCGCGGGTGCGGTGCTTGGAGGACTTATCATCGGTTTTACCGAGGTTGTTGTGATTGCATTTTGGCCAGATTTAGGCGGTTACAAAGATGCCTTTGCCTTTGTGTTTTTGATACTGGTTTTACTCTTTAAGCCCACAGGGATTTTAGGGTATGACTTTGAAAAAGCACGGTTTTAAGGAGGCGGGCATGGTTTTATCTCAACGCAAAATGCTACACCTCTTCTTTTACGGGGTGGCGATCTGGTTTATCTGGTTTGCCCAAACAGCCTTGGATGAATACTCCATACGCATCCTAAACAATATCGCTATTTTTATGATTTTAGCCGTCAGCTACAACCTCATCAATGGCGTCACGGGGCAACTTTCCCTCGAGCCCAATGGCTTTGTGGCCATTGGGGCGTATGTGGCAGCGATTATCCTCCTCGATGCAGACACGATGCTTTACCAGTACTACATCGAAGACCCCAGCCCTGTGGTACTCGCCATTCACAGCCAAAGCTTTATCCTTGCCCTTTTGGCAGGTGGCATCGTCTCTGCCTTTGTGGCATTGATGCTCTCGTTTCCTGTGTTTCGGGTACGGGGGGATTACTTAGCCATCGTGACACTGGGCTTTGGGTTTATCATCCGCATTTTAGCCATCAATAATCCTCACATCACCAACGGTTCATTGGGACTTAATGACATCCCCGAATACTCCAACCTCTATTGGACAGGCGGTCTTGCTATTGTGGCGGTGACCGTGATTTTAAACATCATTTATTCTAAGTACGGTCGCGCTATGAAAGCCGTGCGAGACGATGAAGACACCGCCATTGCCATGGGGGTAAATACCTTCAAAATCAAAACCCTCGCCTTTTGCACTAGTGCTTTCATGGAGGGCGTGGGCGGTGGCTTGTTGGCGTGTTTACTCACCAGTATTTCGCCAGACTTGTTTACCTTCTTTCTCACGTTCCAACTGCTCATTATTATTGTTTTGGGGGGTCTTGGCAGCACTACAGGAGCGATTATTGGGTCGATTTTGGTCATCGGAGGCGCAGAATGGATGCGCTTTTTGGATGAGCCTATGGCCTTGTTTGGGTTTGAAACGCCTGCGATGCCAGGCATGCGCATGGTTATTTTTTCGGTCATTTTGATTTTGGTTATGCTCTTTGCACGCGAGGGAATCATGGGCAAAAAAGAGCTACTTGAGCGCTTTTGGAAAAAGAAAAAGGAGGATTCATGATACTGCAAGTCAAACATGCTACGATGCGTTTTGGTGGTGTAGTAGCAATCAATGACACCTCTTTTACGGTTAATTCCAAAGAAATTTACGGCCTCATTGGCCCCAATGGCGCGGGAAAGACCACGATGTTTAACATCATCACGGGAAACTACCTCGCCACAGAGGGGAGCATCCTTTTTCGTCAAGAAGAACTCAAAGGCATCAAGCCCCACAAAATCGTCCGCAAAGGCATTGCACGCACCTTCCAAAATATCCGTTTATTTAAAAGCATGAGCGTGCTTGACAATGTGCTTATTGGGTTTGATTTTCAAGCACGGTACTCCTTCTTAGAAGCCATTACGCGTTTGCCCCGTTTTTTTGGCGAAGAGAAGCGCATTCGCACCAAAGCCTTTGAGATTTTACGCTACCTTGGAATTGACCATTTAGCGCACCACAACGCGACGGATTTGAGCTACGGACAACAACGCAAGGTAGAAATTGCGCGCGCCCTTGCTACCAATCCTGAACTGCTTTTGCTAGACGAACCTGCTGCAGGAATGAATCCTGCCGAAACCAAAGAGCTAGCGGCGCTTATTTTCAAAGCCAGAGAAGATTTTGATTTGACCGTTTTGCTCATTGAGCACGATATGAAATTTGTGAATCAACTGTGCGATAAAGTGCTTGTGTTGGATTATGGCAAGACCATTTTTGAAGGCAAGCCTGCGGATGCTATTCAAAATGAAGAAGTGATTGCGGCGTATTTGGGGGATTTTAAACATGATTAAAGTGAAAGATTTACATGTATACTACGGCGTCATTGAAGCGGTCAAGGGCGTCTCTTTTGAGGTGCCTGAGGGGAAGATTATCTCGCTCATTGGCTCCAACGGCGCAGGCAAAACCTCGACGCTAAACGCGCTTTTGAACCGCGTCAAGCGCAAAGGGGAAGTGATTTTTTCAGGGTTTCATACCGATAAACACAAAACCCACACGCTTGTGCAACACGGTATCGCCCTAGTGCCCGAGGGTCGACGGGTGTTTATCAACCTTACCGTCGAAGAAAACCTCCGCATGGGTGCGTTTAACAATGACGAAAACTACGAACACCTCAAAGAAGCGATGTTTGAACTTTTTCCACGCATCAAAGAAAAACGCCATCAAATGGGAGGCACCCTCAGTGGCGGTGAACAGCAAATGCTTGCTATCTCACGAGCCCTCATGAGTGAACCCAAGGTGTTGATGCTCGATGAACCAAGCTTAGGGTTAGCGCCCAAGGTCATCGGCGAAGTGTTTGCGACCATCGAACGCCTCAAAAAAGAGGGAATTACTATCTTACTAGTAGAGCAAAATGCCTTTGCCGCGCTAAAGATTTCTGATTATGCGTACGTGATGGAAAACGGGCACATCGTCATGGAAGACGTGGCCGCTTCGCTTGTGGGAAATGACGAAGTCCGTAAAAAGTACCTCGGCGGGTAAACCTTTACATGTAAGGCTTGTCGCTGTACACCACGCTTCTGCTTTTGGGGGTTTCTAAAAACTCCACGTGAGAGACCTTCACGCCAAGGCGCTGCATTTTGCGCGCGATGATTTCCATGAGCCACGTAGAGATGTTTTCACTCGTGGGGACGAAGTCCACGATGATGTAACCCTCGTACATTTCGCGCACGTGTTCGGGAGCGTCTTGAATGCGCGCAAGGTCAGGGGTGTGGTAGCCCGCTTCGTGGGCGATGAGTTCCGATTTGTCTTGAAAGTGAGGCAACAAGGTTTCAAACAGCGGGTCGTGGATGTCGATGATGAACTTATGGTCAAGGGTGTCGTCCAAAAACTGCTTAAACCAGTTAAGGTGGTGAAAATCCGTCACCATGCCGTCTTTGAGCACGTTACTTTGCAAATGCACAATGACCTTGCCCTGATGCCCGTGCAAATGCCGACACGCCAAGCATCCTGTGAGGGAAAACTCGCTTTCAAGCTTCTGCGACCACACACGGTGCCCATAACAAAAATCAAATTCCTTGCTGATTTGCCATACCATAAAAGACCTTTTTTCAAATCCCCTATCCTAACGCAAAAGAGCTTTTGACGTGCTTTTTAGCGAAGGTGGGTTACACTTTTGCATTCCAATTGAAAGTACGTTATGGTCAACATAGTCGATGTGTTTTATTCTATTCAGGGTGAAGGGGCGCAAACGGGTGTGGCATGCGTGTTTGTGCGCTTATACGGGTGCAATCTTGCCTGTAGTTTTTGCGACGAACCGTTACACAAAGGCACCTATGAGACACTCAGTTTTGAAGAAATCCTTGCGCGCATAGCCCGCTTCCCCTCTCGCCACGTGGTCATCACAGGCGGCGAACCAAGCTTGTACGATTTAAGAGCATTTATCGGCTTTTTGCAAACGCACGGTTACCATGTGGCGGTGGAAACCAACGGATACGATTTTGCCAACCTTTCAGGTGCCAACTGGGTCACTTACAGCCCCAAAGACTGGGACGCCATTAAGCAAGAAGGGTTTGATGAGCTTAAATTCGTGGTTGCGCGCACCTCGCCTGTGAAAAAGATACTCGCCTTTCACACTCAAAAACCCGTGTTTATCCAACCTCAAAATGCCAAAGACGCGCCCGATTGGGACAATGTGGCCTTTTGTATTGACCTTGTCAAAGCCCATCCGCAGTTTCATCTTAGCGTTCAATTGCACAAATTTTTAGGAGTTGCGTAGTGAAAACATCCAAAGCTCTCGTGGTTTTTAGCGGTGGGCAAGACAGCACCACCTGCCTAGGTTGGGCGAAAAACCGCTTTGAAAGCGTCGAAACCATCACCTTTGACTACGGGCAAAAACACCGCATAGAAATCACCCAAGCCAAAAAAATCGCAAAAGCCTTACATGTAAACAATACCGTGCTAAGCTTGGACGCGTTTGCACAGCTTAACGACTCCGCGCTCATCGATGGCACCAAAGACATCGGCGCGCACCATGCCACGCACGCCAACCTACCCGCTTCTTTTGTGCCCAACCGCAACGCCATTTTTTTCACCCTCGCCCACGCCTTTGCCCAAAAACAAGGGATTGAACACATCA
The DNA here is from genome assembly GCF_016937535.1 of Sulfurospirillum tamanense. Taxonomy (NCBI): domain Bacteria; kingdom Pseudomonadati; phylum Campylobacterota; class Epsilonproteobacteria; order Campylobacterales; family Sulfurospirillaceae; genus Sulfurospirillum; species Sulfurospirillum tamanense. The sequence goes on from NZ_JAFHKK010000011.1 coordinate 17,589, forward strand.
TCATCGGCGTGAGCCAAACGGACTATTCGGGCTATCCTGATTGCCGTGCACCCTTTGTAGACGCCCTTGAAAAGGCGTTAAACCTTGGCAGTGAAGCGGCCATTACCTTTCACGCACCCCTCATGCACTTAGACAAAGCCCAAACCTTCGCCCTCGCCCAAACTGAGGGCGTTTTAACCCATGTCATCGACGACTCGCACACGTGCTACAACGGCGACCACACCCACAAACACCCGTGGGGCTACGGCTGTGACACGTGTCCTGCGTGCGTGTTGCGCAAAATGGGGTGGGAGGAGTTCAAAAGGGAAGAAAATGTCAGAAACAGTTAAGGAAAATATAGCCCAAACAGTGCTTTTGTTTATAAAAAATAATCTTGCCTTATTGTCTGCGTTTGTCTTTCTATGCTTCTCACTATTTGACCTGTACGTTTTCAAAGAAACCTTCCACATGAACGGGGCTGTCTTTTTCAACAGGGTTTTGCCGAATGCTTTTGGCTCTTTTAGTCAGTTTTGGCCTTATATATTCCTGCCAATTATTACAGTGATTTTTGTTTTTGGCATCTTATATGCTTGGCAATTTTTTTCTTTGGATACTGTCTTCAAATATGTCAAAAGTCTTATTTCGGACAGCAAAAAATTAGACACAAAATATAAAAAACCTACAGTGTTTCTTATCTACTTCTTCTCTATTTTTGCCGATATTTTGCTACTTTTTATATTGAGCAAATTTAACATACAACAGCCATCTTTATTTTTTTTCTTCTTTGCATCTCTCTAATTATAAATAATCTTTTTACCATGGCTATTGTCTCCTATTATGTGCTCATTGGAAAATCGAGTGGTTTGGTTATTGTTTATTCCCTCTGCTATCTTTTTATTAAATTCGTTGTTTCATTCGTTCCATTTTTTTATGAATTTAATTTTGCGGGACCCCTGATTACATTTAATGCACTTGCTTTCATTTTCTTTTTTCTTCTTAGAGTGTTATCGTTTAATGATATAAATATATTTAAGATAAATACAAGCAAGGAAGTGAAAAAAAGTTTCTCAGATTTTATAACAAAACTAATAGCTTTGGTTCTGATAATTCCATTTGGATTTGGACTTTTTTTATATACAACAAACAACCTGCACACAACTCCTTATCGAAGCAAAAATTTTTGGTCTAATTTTGAAAACAAAAACACAACTCTTCCGTTGGCGAATTTCTCCATTCTTTTTAGTCCTGCAAAAATAGAAAGAATGAGCGAAGAAAATAAATACAACTTTGACCTAGTGCAACAAAAAAGAATTACTGAAAAATACAAAAATGTCTTTGGAGAAGAAAATAATTTTTTTGATCAAAACTTAACCCACTTTTCCATCCCTCACGGAGAAAAAGCACTTATTTTTCTTTTTGATGGCGAGCATGTTGTCTCTGTTTATGCACACGTTGACGAGCTAGCAAATGAGGTAAAAAAGATTTATGATGTGGGGTATGTAGAAATAAAACCTTAAAAAAACACACCTACAAAGCCTTACATGTAAGGCTTTACTTCACATACGTCTTTAAGAGCGTGATGAGTTTTATAATTTCTTCATCCCTTTGAGCAGGGCTGACGTGGTTGCCTAGATGCTCTTTGATGTGCCCTTCGATGACTTGGTTCATGAGTGCGTTCATGGCTCCGCGCGTGGCGCTGATTTGTTGGAGGACTTTGAAGCACTCTTTTTCTCCCTCTAGCGCCTTTTCGATAGCGCCAAGCTGGCCTTTTATCTTGCGGACACGCACGAGTAATTTCTCTTTATCGGCAATCGTGTGGGACATGAAAGCTCCTTTTAGTTTCATCTAAACTATACTGGGGTATAGTACCAAAAAAACTTTAAAAAGAAGCCTTCATGAACACACGTGCCACCCTTCAAACCTCCACTCACTCGCACCAGTTTGACACCGCTAATCCCATCGCCAAGAAAAATGTCCTCTACGCCACACTCCTGACCTTTGTGACGATGCTCGTGGAGATTTTTGGCGGCCTTTACTACAACTCCATGGCCTTGCTCGCCGATGGCTGGCACATGAGTTCGCACGTTTTAGCCCTTGGCATGGCCTACCTCGCCTACGTCATGGCGACTAGATACGCCAATGATGTTCGCTTTAACTTTGGTACCTTTAAGATAGAAGTCTTGGGCGGTTACACCAGTGCGGTGTTGCTCGTAGTGGTGGCGTTTTTCATGGCGTTTCACTCCATAGAGCGCATCTTCAACCCCCAAACCATCGCGTACAAAGAGGCGATTATGATTGCTATCATCGGCCTTGTGGTCAACCTCATTTGCGCGTGGTTGCTCAAAGATGACCACCATCATCACGACCATGACCACGGACACGACCACCATCATGGGCACCAGCACGATGTGAACCTCAAAGCCGCCTACATCCACGTGCTTGCTGACGCGCTCACCTCGGTTTTGGCCATCATCGCCCTCATTGGCGGAATGCTTTGGGGCGCGGATTGGCTAGACCCTGTGATGGGCATTGTGGGCTCCGTGCTTGTCTTTATTTGGGCGATGGGCCTTATCAAACAATCAGGAAAGGTTTTACTCGATGCCAACATGAACGACCCCGTGGTCGAGGAAATCATCGAAGTTATCGATGACCTAGAAGAAAATGTCACCTTAGAAGACTTGCATGTATGGCGGGTGGGCAAAGGCAAATACGGTTGTTTGCTTTCCCTTACATGTAAAACCCCCCTGAGCCTAGACCACGTCAAACACGCCTTGTCTATCCACGAGGAGCTCGTACATATTTCGGTAGAAATCAGGTAAAAAAGAGGAGTTTTTGCCTTACATGTAACGAAAAATCCTTTACATGTAAGGCGTAAAACTTAGAAGCTAATGTTCTTAAACGCAGGGTCTAGCAAACCTTTGGCGACCATTGGGGGCTTAGCAACACTCACGCCTTCCACCAACGCCGAAGCGTCTTTGCCTGCTGTGGGTAAAAACAGTGGACACACCTCCACCGAAGCACCCGCCTTAATAAGCCCTCCAAGGGCACCTTTTGGGTTCACGACGCTACCATCAGGTCGCTTTACCGAACCTGCCTCAAACTCTTTTAGCGCAAGGTTTCCAGCGGGGCCACACAGGGTAATATTGACCGCTTTGCCGTGGTCTTTGATGGTGCTGGTTGAGAGCACCATGCCCATCATTTGGGTCTGAGCATCCGCTGAGACGATGAGCACATTAAGGCCCTTAATCTCTTGAGCATTTACCATCGCAGGCACCATCAACGCACCCGCAAGGGCCATAGATAACATTGTTTTTTTCATACACACACCTCCACACAGTTGAGATGGGGAATTATAGCTGTAAATCTTAAACAGACACGCAAATGTAATAAAAACTTTTCCCACAACTCCCCACCTTCCATCAAACAAGAGGGGGCATAATAGCGTTTTTATCCTCCCCCTAAGGCCAAAAATGCGAAAATTTTTGCCTACTTTTCACAAAATCCCCAACAACGCCACGACCATAGACCTTAGAAATCTCGCCGAACAAAACCTTGTAGAGGAGGAGGAGTTAGGCATTTTCGCGCAAGCCCAAAGCGTTCTTAACTGGCACATTTCCCATCAACACTGTGCTTGTTGTGGGGCCAAAACCCACGCGGTCTTTGTGGGGTGAAGGAGTGGTTGCCACTGCCCCTTTTAGTTGTGTTGATAGTAGCGAGAAATTACCCTTTTGCAACAAAGTACTTTTAAGCGCTTATTTAAAGCAAAATCTATAGACTATCTGCATTGACAAATGAGAGACGCACCATGCAACTCTTAAAAACTTCAAACACGCCCTCACGAAAGGAAATATCCCGATGAAACCCCTTTTAAACATACTACTACTTGCCTCTTTAAGCGTAGTCTCTTCCAATGCTTTTGACTTAAACAGTTTCTTAAAAAAAGGAACCACCCTCCTTGAATCTTCAAATAATCCCGATAGCACAGCCTCGCTCTCCGCGCTAAGTTCCCATGAAGTTTCCCAAGGATTAAAAGAGGCTTTGCGCAAAGGCATAGAGGCATCCATCGCCCAACTTGGCACAACTGATGGCTTTTATGGTGACCAACTGGTAAAAATCTTGATGCCCCAAAGCATGCAAAATGCAGCAGATTTGGTCAAAAAAGCCGGTGGCGCGCGGTATGTGGATGATTTTGTTTTGGCGATGAACAGGGCGGCTGAAGAATCCGTGAGCACCATCGCCCCTCTTTTTGCAAATGCCCTCTCAAGTATGAGCGTAGAAGACGCCAAGGGCATCCTCACAAGCGGTGACAACGCCGCCACTACCTACTTTAAAAACAAAACAAACGCAGACATAGTGATTGCCGTAGCGCCCATCATCCAAACCAACATGGAAAAAAACAGCGTCTATACGTATTACACCAATGTAAAAGAGTACTACGACAACCTCAGCCAAAGCGCGCTGGCCACTAGCGTAAAAAACTCTAATTTAATGGCCATCGCCTCTTCGGTGAGCGGGGTTACCTTGGGTAATGGAGCGCTTTTAAGTAAGGAAGAGTTGGACGCGTATATGAGCACAAAAACCGCTGAGGGGCTCTTTGCCATCATTGCCAAAGAAGAAGAGAAGATCAGAAACAGCATTAGCGCCAGAAGCACCCCTTTGCTAAAAAAAGTCTTTGGGGCGCTCTAGAGGCGGTAAAGTCTTTACATGTAAGGCTTATTTTTTAGAAATATCACACTTTTTGGTGATGATACAAAGAGGACAAAAGTTTAACAACCCTGCAATCAAAGGGATAACCCCAAGAAAAAACCAAGGCGCATAAGAGGCTTTGCCCAGCAAGAAAATCCCCACAACAATCAAAACAGAGCCCAACACAATGCGGAACTTTTGGCAAAATGATCTGATTTTATTAAAATTCATCGGCTACCCCTTGGAGTGATTTTTGAAACTATACTCTCCTTGACAAAAAATACCGTAAAAAGTAAAAAGTATGATGATTTTATTTGGTTATTTTAAGGTTTTATACGTCATGTCTTAAAATTTGGTTGCTTTAGAAGAAAGAGGTAAGATAGGAGTTTTTAATTCCCCAAAGGGCCTTACATGTAAAGCCCTCAAGAACGCACGATTTTTACTCCAACCACCCACCACCTAGCACTCTGTCTTCTTCGTACACCACAAGGGCTTGGCCTGCGGCTACGCCGTAGACGGGCTCTTGAAGCTGGGCGATGATTTCTTCGCCAAGAAGGCGCACATGAGCGCGCACTTTGGGACTGCGGTAGCGGACTTTGATACCGTATTCACCTTCCTTAAAATCTACAGGCAGGGAGAGGTTTTTAGCCCGCACAAAGGTGGTTTGCAACTCCTCTTTTTTGCCCACCACGACGGTGTTGGTTTTAGGGTCGGTGCGCAACACATAGTGGGGTTCGTGTGCGCCGTCGATGCGAAAACCACGGCGTTTGCCCACGGTGTAGTGCATGTAGCCTTGATGCGTACCCACAGTGTTGCCTTCTTGGTCGGTCACGGTGCCGGGCTCATCTGCCTTTACATGTAAACGCAAAATCTCCATGTAATCATTGGCGATAAAACAGACATCTTGGGACTCTTTGTACGTTTGCAACGACCCAAGCCACGGCAATTTTTCCAAAGCGATGGGCTTAAGCTCTTCTTTGATAAGCCCTCCAAGAGGGAAAATCACACGCTCAATCGCCTCTTGGGAAATGCCAAAAAGAAAATAACTCTGGTCTTTACTCTCATCCACTGCCTCAGCGATGCGCCCGTTTTTCACCTGCGCATAATGCCCCGTGGCAATCTTCTCACACCCCATTTCTAGGGCTTTTCTAAGGGCCAAGCCAAACTTCATGTGCGGGTTACATAAAGCACAAGGATTAGGCGTAAGCCCTGCTTCGTACGAAGCCACGAAGGCGTCGTACACGACCTTTTTAAACTCCGCTTTGGCGTCGATGACATGGGTTTTGATGTCCAAAAACTCCCCAACTTTTTCCACATTGGCGATGTTAATGGCGTGCTTACTCTCATCTTCGTGCAGTTTTAGGTACACGCCCTCCACTTCATAACCTGCTTCTTTTAATAAATACGCCGTATAGCTTGAGTCGATGCCCCCGCTAAGAAGCGCGGCGACTTTGGTTTTTTTCATAATATCTCCGTAAAATCTGTTTCCAAATCCTCAGGGTCTTCAAGGCCGATGGAGAGGCGGATTAGCCCCTCGCCGACACCCCACGCGCTCTTTTGGTCGTGGGAAAACTCCGCATAGATGGTATGATATGGCGCAATGGCCAACGATTTATTATCCTGAATGTTCGTGCCGCGTTTAAAAATCTTAAAGCTATCCATAAGGGCATACGCGGCTTCTTTACTGCCCATATCAAGGCTCAAAAGCGCTCCACCTTGACTAAAAGTCTTGGTCGCAAGGTCACAATAAGGCGAGCTTTCAAGCAAAGGATAGTGCACCTTTAACCCCTTTTTTTCAAGGGTTTGCGCTAACCTCAGCGCACTCTCGCAACTGCGCTTCACGCGCAAGTCTAAGGTCTCAAGCCCAAGGGCCAACAAGTACGCACTTTGGGGTGAGAGACACGCACCAAGGTTGCGGTAAGTCTCTTTGCGTAGCTTGGCGATGAACGCATTGGGGCCAAATTTGGCGTAAAAATTCGCTAGATTAGGGGCCTTCGCCCAATCAAAAGTACCGTATTCAAGCACCAAACCCCCAAGCACATGCCCGCCACCGCTGATAAACTTGGTGGCCGAAACCACTTCCACATCCACCCCGTGCGCCTTCGCGTCAAAGATGTTCCAAGGCGTCATAGTGGTGTCCACCACGAGGGGGATATTGTGAGCCTTCAACACGGGGTTAAGTGCTTCAAAATCCACAATGCTAAGCTGTGGGTTACTCAAAGCTTCGCAAAAAAAGAGCCGCGTATTCGCGTCGATGTGCGCTTCCACCTCGCTTGCATGTTCCACGTAACGCACCTCAATGCCCATGTCTTCAAAGAGCGTATTAAAGAGCGAAATGGTATTGCCAAAAAGGTGATTAGTGGCGATAAAATTATCGCCCGTTTTCAACAATCCCAACAGCACATTGGAAATCGCTCCCATGCCCGAAGCCGTCGCCACTACCCCAAAGGCCCCGCTAAGCCCGCGCACCCTTGCCTCAAACTCTTGGGTCGTAGGGTTTGTGGAGCGCGTGTAGGCGTGGTTGGCGGATTGCCCTTTAAACACCGCTTCAAGGGCCGCGGCATCTTTGGCTTCAAAGGCCGCACTTTGGTAAATCGGAAAGCGCATCGCGCCGTGGGCATCATGAGCACCCAAACGTAGGGCCTTGGTGGCAAATTTCATCGGTTAAATTCCTTGCTTTAAAGTTTCTGATGGCCCCTTAAGGTTGTGAGCGGATTTTCAAGTCCACAAAAGCACTCAGGAAGAGTGCTGGCCGAGAACCCTCGGAGGTTTGCCAAGGATGGCAAACCGAGAATGAGCGAATGACCTTAAGGGGTCATCAGTCATGCGATACGCATCGCCCACGCTTTCTCCCAAAATCAACACAGCAGGACGGGGTGCCAAAGCGCTCATTTTATCTAAATCTTCCACACAACCGGCTATGACGCACTCGCCTTCACGGTCAATGTTTGAGACAAAAAGAGCGGGCAACACAGGGGAAATCCCCGCGCGCAACAGCGAAGCCTTAATCTGGCTTGCAAAACTTTGCGCCATGAGCACCACGACCGTGTGGGCAGGTTTGTTTAAAATCTCCACCCAATCATCGTTAAACCGACTCTCCCGCAAGTGCGCCGAGACGATAGTCATGCCCGTTGACACGCGGCGCAGGGTCGGCACTACGCCAGCAGCATTACACGCAGCAAGTGCCGAACTCACGCCGTTGATGACCTCATAGGCGATGCCCTCTTCCGCCAAGACGGCCTTTTCTTCGTGCAGTCGCCCAAAGATAAACGGGTCGCCCCCTTTAAGCCGTCCCACACACAGCCCTTCTTTGGCGTACGCTACGAGCATGGCGTTGATCTCCTCTTGGGTTTTGGTGTGAAAGCCTTTTTGTTTGCTCACGTCCACCTTCTTACATGCAAGGGGCAATAACGCCTCAATTTCAGGCGAAACCAACGCGTCGATGAGTGCCACATCCAAGAGCCCAAAAGCCCTCAACGCGCCCACCGTGAGGTTGTCCACGCTTCCTGGCCCGCATCCTATCAAAAACACCTTGCCCACGCCGCTTTTGGCGATGGCACGCAAGGTTTGAGGCGGGGCATTTTCCACGCTTCGCGCGTGTTTGAGGCGTTCTAACAGCGGGTCAAGGGTACGGGGCAACAAACGCTCCACCTTGTCGCGCACCTCTTGGGCAAGGGAAGGTGACGCGCCTGTGCTACTCACCGCCACTTGCAACGCGCCCCGCACGCACAGCGCACTAAAGTAAAAATCACACAGCGGCGGCACGTCCACGACGTTGAGTAAAAACCCGTGGGCTTGCTTCAATGCGACCAATTCCTTAGCCACTTCAGGGTTGCCCGTCGCGTCGATTACCACTTCAAAACCCTTTACATGTAAAGGGTCAAAAGGCATCACAACCACGGGTTTGTCGGCAAAAAAAGCGTCGCAAATCTCTTGGGCCATGACTTCGTACGCAAAGCCCACCTTGTCCATGGCTCGCGCTTTTTGGGCGGCGATTTTCCCCGCCCCGATAAGCAAGGTTTTCTTAGGCGTGAGCGCGACGCTTAGGCACGCTAAGCTTTGATGATGCGTACGCGCCATGCCTCACCTTCTTTACCCAAGATTTCCACCTTGTGGCCTTCGCTTTGGACAGAACGGGGCACATTGTCGATGGGCGCGCCATCGTCTAGTAAGATTTCCAACACCTCTCCTTTTTGCATTTTAGAAAGGTCATTTTTGGTTTTGACAAAGTTCATGGGGCACGCCACGCCTCGGTAATCTTTCTCCAACACAGCGCTAAAAGCCGCTTTGGGTGCTTCGGCTACATTAGGTGCTTGGGCTGTTTTTGCCCCCGCAAAATGAAATGTGTGATCCATGCGTTCGTAGAGTTTGAGCACTTCTTCGGCCAGTTCCACCGCGCGTTCATCCGCTTCGCCCTCTAGCAAAGTGCCAAAATAGGCGTTTAACAAGGTCGTCTCTATAAAGTGTTTTTTAAAAAGTTCCAAGGCGCGCACTTCGTCTCTAGCGTCTTCCCCGCGCGTCACGAGCAACATGCGCGCACTCAAAAAGCGGATGTTTTTGTAATCAGTACTGCCCTCTTTAAGTGCCGTTTGCAAGGCTTTTTTATCCGACTCAATCAAGTCGTACATTCCCGCACTACACTCACCCGTGCCTCGTCCTTTGAGAGAAAAGAGTTCTTCACAGTTGTAATCGAAGTAGGGATTTTTGTCTTTTTTAAAAGAAGGCACTTCTTGAAACTGCTCTAGAATGGTTTCGAGTATTTTTGCGCCACCTGCTTGGGTCACCCACGCATGAAAACTCGCGTGTTGCTTCACGTGTTTGCGCCACTCTTCTAGCACAGCTTCCACAAACGCAGGCACAAAAAAGGCCGCGACACTGCCGCACTTGATGGCAAACGCACTGCCAAGTCCTGTGATGCTTCCACCCGCGACCACGTTGTAGGCAGGGTACGAGTAGCCTTCGTTGCGCGCCACTTTTCCAAAAAACCCAAGGTCTGCCACAAGGTGTTTACCACAGCTATTGGGGCACCCTGAGAGGTGGATTTTAAACCCATCAAGCTCACCATAACGTTCTTGCACTCCCGCAAGTCTTTCATGGATAGCTTCTACCGCGCCTCTGGGTCTAGCGATGCCAAGCTGGCACGTCGCCGCGCCCGTACACGCCACCATGTCCCCAAAAAGGGTGGGCAGTTTGGAATCAGGAGAGAGCAAGGTGATAACCTCGTGCAGGTTTAGCAATTGTTCGGGGGTGAGGTTGCGCACGTAGAGGTTTTGGTCGCTGTTAAAACGCACCACATCTTCACCTATTGCTTCGAGGGCATCGGCAAATTTGAGCGCATGTTCAAAGTGAATGTCTCCCAAATAAATAGGCACTTTACAGCCAAAAAGTCCTGCTTGTTTTTGGGAAAAGACATAGCGATTCCACCACGCTTCATGGGAAGCTGGAGGCGTAAATGGGATGAGTTTTTCAGGCACAGAAGGCGAAGAAACGAGGTCGATTTCCCACCCTCCCTTAGCTTTGACGTTGGCTAATTCTTCTTCCACATGGGCACGGAAGGACTCTTCGCCCAACTCTTCAATCAAAAAGCGCAAGCGTGCGGCGTGTTTGTTTTTGCGGTTGCCATGGCGGTCAAACACTTGCTTGATGGCTTGGGTGTAGAGGTGGATTTCCTTTTCAGGGATGAACTCCGCAAACAAACTCCCAAGGCGAGATTTGGCTCCCATGCCACCCGCCACATAGAGCGCAAACCCGCACTGTCCGTCTTTGACTTTGGCGATGAAGCCCACGTCACTGATGGTCGCGTGCGCGCGGTCAGCCTCAGAACTGCTAAAGGCGATTTTGTACTTTCGGGGCAAGTTGTACGAGTCCGTGGAAGCGAGGATTTTTTCGCTCAGGGCCTTTACATGTAAAGAAAGGTCAAAGGCTTCATCCTGCGCGATGCCCGCCAACGGGTCAGCGGTGATGTTGCGCACCGTGTTTCCCCCGCCGCCACGTCCGGTGAGCCCCACTTCGTGCAAGGCACTCATGATGTCGATGATGGAGGTGATGTTCACATTGTGCAACTGCACGCCGCCGCGCGTGGTGATGTGCAAGTGCTCGTGGGCGTATTCTTTGGCAAGGAGGGCCACTTGGCGCAACTGCGCGGGGGTGATTTTCCCGCCAGGAAGCTTGATGCGCACCATGTACGTGTCTGCCTCGCGCTGTTCGTACACGCCAAAAGGCACGCGCATGGTTTTAAAGGCTAGCGCGTCCAAATCACCGCGCAAATAGGCGGCATGTTGTTCTTTAAATCTCGCAAAATCCTCATGGATTTGGTGTGGAAAATGGCTCATGGTACTACCTTTATCGTTTCGGGAGTAACCTCCCCTTTGACGATGCGAAAGGATTTCACATCGGGTTTTTCCCCCGCAAGGGAGACAATGACATAACTCACATTCGGGTCATAGGCAAGTTTAATGTCCTCTTGTGAGGGACGCGCAGGCGTGTTTGGGTGGGAATGGTACACACCCATAAGCGTTAACCCCTCAGCCTTCACGCGGTTGTACGCATTAAATTGTTCTTGAGGGTCGAAGGTGTAATGCTCAGGGCTGGCGTCCACATTGGTCATGGGAAGCGCGTACACCACTTCGCCCGTTTTTCCTACCAAATACCCGCACGCTTCGTTGGGCAAATCCCGCTGGGCGTGGGTTTGGATGGCTTCAAAGGCCGCTTTAGGGAAAATAATCATCGCTTCATCTCGCAGACCACGGCTTCGTAGTCGCGCACATGGGTGATGCCCGTCCCGCCGCACACGCGGCACGCGGGGTTTTTGGCAAGGTTAATGGTGCGAAACTGCATGGTTTTCGCATCAAAACTGAGCAACTTGTTGTGCAACAATTCGCCCACGCCTGTGATGTATTTGAGCGCTTCGGTGGCTTGAATGGTGCCTAACATCCCCGCTACGGCGCCCAAAATCCCCGCACTCGAACACGTGGGCACGGCGTTTGCAGGTGGAGGGGCGTCAAACACACACGCATAGCACGCACTTTCATGGGGCGCGATGGTCATGGTCTGACCCCCAAAGCGCAAAATCCCCCCGTGAGAGTAGGGTTTTTTAGCCAATACACACGCGTCGTTGATGAGAAATTTGGCGGAAAAATTATCCGTCCCATCGATGATAAAATCGTATTTGCTCACCAGCTCCACGATGTTTGATGCATCCACCATCCTCTGGTACGTTTCTACATGTACATGGGGATTAATGGCCTCGATTTTACGCTTTGCTGAAAGGACTTTAGGGGTGCCAATCTCCGCAGTGGTGTGGATGACTTGGCGTTGCAAGTTGCTTAAATCCACCACATCTCCATCTACAAGACCGATGCGCCCAACCCCCGCAGCCGCCAAATACAGGGCAATAGGCGAACCAAGACCACCCGCACCGATGATGAGCACGCTTGCGTCCATAATCTTCTCTTGCCCTTCGATGCCCACATCTTGAAGCAAGATATGCCGCGAATACCGCTCTAGTTCCTCATCACTAAACGCTCTCATGCGCCCCCTCCCATGAAGTATAAAAAGTGAATGGTATCATTTTCTTGTATCAAGGTGGAAGCGTAGGCATCTTGACGAATAAATACGCCATTAATCTGCACAGAAACCGTCTCAGGCATCTCCACGTTTTCCACCTTTAAAAGCTCAACAAGGGTTAACCCCTCGGGAACCGTTTTTGTTTCTTCATTGATAATCACGTTCATCGTTATCCTTTTCATGTTTTTTAATACGCTTTTGAAGTAAAGCTCCAAAAGCTACGCTAACGCTGAGTTCTCTTCAGCAGAGGGCTCGCGCACCCTTGGTGCTTTGCCTTCTTACAAGAAGGCTATATCGTAAAGTCTTCACGCACGCTCACGTCTTTGGCTTCCCAGTGGGGGAAATGTTTGCGCACAAAAAGGTTTAAATCTTTTTCAAACTCACTCACCGCATGGGCTTGTTTGGCCTCTTTGGCTTTGCCCACAATCATCCCCACACCCACCGTTTTATTGGTGTAACGCTCGATGAGAATGAACCGTCCCGTGTTGCGGTTGGCTTCATAAGTGTCGCACAACACACTGGAGGAGAGCACCACTTTTGCCTTGCCGATGTCATTGAGTCCCAAAGTTTGGGCGGGGTGTTCTTCTTGGGTGTTGACGTCTTTGCGAAAGAGCACCTCTTCCACAAACCCATCCACCGTTTTAGCGTTCATCTTAAGCGCATAGGGCATCCCAAGGCGCAAGGGCGCGTCGCTCATCCACACCAAAGTCGCTTCAAATGCCGCACACACATCTGGCACGTCGTGGGCATGCACAAACACATCGCCCCGACTCACATCGATTTCATCTTCTAGTGTCAACGTCACCGCCATGGGCGCATTGGCACTCTCTTGCTCCCCATCATAGGTCACGATAGAAGCGATTTTAGAGGTTTGGTTTGAGGGCAACACGCGCACGGAGTCTCCCACGCGCACTGTGCCACTGGCTACCGAACCGCTAAAGCCCCGAAAGTTCAAATGGGGGCGATTCACCCACTGCACAGGAAAACGAAACGGCGCTTCGGCTTCTTGTGCTTCGGGGACGGTTTCCAGGGTTTCAAGCAAGCTCTCTCCCTCGTACCATGGCATGGCAGGGCTTTTGGAGGCCACATTGTCCCCCTCAAGGGCACTTAAGGGGATGAACACCACATCTTTGATGCCAATCTCTCCCGCAAAGTGCAAATACTCCGCTTTAATGCGCTCAAATACCTCTTGCGCGTACCCCACCAAGTCCATCTTATTGATAGCCACGATGGTGTGGGTGATGCCAAGTAAGCGCGTGATGTAGGAGTGGCGCCGCGTTTGGGTTTGGATGCCGTGCCGCGCGTCGATGAGGATAATCGCCGCGTCGGCGGTGCTAGCACCCGTGGCCATGTTGCGCGTGTATTGCTCATGACCAGGCGTATCGGCGATGATAAATTTGCGCTTATCGGTCGTAAAGTAACGGTATGCCACGTCGATGGTAATGCCCTGTTCGCGCTCGCTTTGAAGCCCATCCACAAGAAGCGCCAAATCCACCCGCTCGCCTGTGGTGCCCACTTTTTTACTCTCTTTAGTGATGGCCTCTAACTGGTCTTCAAAAATCATCTTCGTATCGTGCAACAACCGCCCAATGAGCGTGCTTTTGCCATCATCCACGCTCCCGCAGGTGATGAAACGCAACATCGCCTTGTTCTCGTGGGTTTTTAAGTACCCCAAAATATCGCTCTGTATCTGTGGTGTGTGCATCTTAAAAATACCCCTCTTGTTTCTTTTTTTCCATCGACCCCGACTGATCTGCGTCGATGAGCCTGCCTTGGCGTTCGCTGGTTTTAGTCAGCAGCATCTCTTGGATGATGTCTGGCAAAGTGTCTGCCGTTGAACTTACTGCGCCCGTGAGTGGGTAACACCCAAGGGTGCGAAACCGCACGCTCTCATACCGTACCAATTCGCCCTCACGCAAAGGCACGCGGTCGTCATCCACCATGATTTTCATGCCATCACGCTCGATGATGGGCCGTTTTTTCGCAAAATACAAAGGCACGATGGGGATATTTTCCAGAAAAATATATTGCCAAATATCAAGCTCCGTCCAGTTAGAAAGAGGGAAAATCCGCATGCTTTCCCCTTGGTTGACCCGCGCGTTGTAGAGGTTCCACAATTCAGGGCGTTGATTTTTAGGGTCCCAACGGTGAAAGGCGTCCCGAAAGGAAAAAATGCGCTCTTTGGCACGGCTTTTTTCTTCATCGCGGCGCGCCCCACCAAAGACCGCGTCAAATTTGTACTGGTTTAACGCTTGTTTGAGTCCTTCGGTTTTCATGATGTCTGTGTGGATTTTGCTCCCGTGACTAAAGGGCCCAACCCCTTGGCGTACACCCTCTTGGTTGACGTGTACCAACAGTTCCAATCCAAGCTCTTTGATGCGCGTATCCCGAAAGGAAATCATCTCTTTAAACTTCCATGTGGTGTCTACATGTAAGAGTGGAAAAGGCGGTTTTGAAGGGTAAAAGGCCTTTAGCGCCAAGTGCAACATCACCGAACTGTCTTTGCCAATGCTATACAACATGGCGGGATTATCAAACTCCCCCACCACTTCGCGCATGATGTGAATAGACTCGGCTTCGAGTTTTTTCAGGTGACTTAACCGATGTTTTTCCATACGTTCCCTTTTCAATGTGAATACCAAGTGGTGGCACCCATTCGCTCATTCTCGGTTTGCCGTCCTGGCAAACCTCCGAGGGTTCTCAGACAGCGTTCTCCTGAACGCTTTGTGTCCTCGAAAATCCGCTCATGAGCACCACCACTTGGTACCTATTTTGCGTGTAATCCACACTCTTTATGTTCAGGATTTTCCCACCACCATCTGCCACTACGCACGTCTTCGCCCTCCTTAACCGCACGGGTACAAGGCGCACATCCGATGCTTGGGTACCCTTTGGCGTGCAAGGCGTTCACTGGCACGTTGTGGGTGCGCACGTATTCCCACACTTCTTCTTCGCTCCACTCGATGAGCGGATTGAGCTTCACAAGGCCATTGGCCTCGTCCCATTCGATGCATTCCATCTTCTCCCTTGTGACCGACTGGGCGCGGCGAAGGCCCGTCATCCACACCTCAAGCCCCGCAAGGGCGCGTTTTAGCGGTTCGATTTTACGCACATAGCAACAGGCCTTACGCTCTTTAATGGACGCGTAAAAGCTAAACATCCCTTTTTCACTCACCAAAGGCTCTACCAACTCGGCTTTGGGAAAAAACACTTCTAGGGGTTTGCCATAATAGGTGCGTGTTTTTTCCAAAAGCGCGTAGGTTTCAGCGGGAAGTCGGCCTGTGTCGAGGGTGAAAATGCGTGGATTGGGATGGGTCTTGTACAACAAATCACTCAACACCTGGTCTTCCACGCCCAAAGAAGAGGCAAAAGCAATCTTTACATGTAAGGTATTTAAAAAGTAGTCCAACACCTCTTGGGTGGTTTTTCCTTGGGTTGCCTCGCGCCAAATGACGATTTTATCTTTCATGGTTTTCCTTTAGATGTGGTATTCGGCTTCGGGCTTGGCCTTGCCAAAACTGATGCGATTCCACACCCGCTCATGGCCGTAGTACAAAAAGGTTTTGGTTACTAATTCAAAAACCCCGATAGACACCGCTGCTGTCGCACTTCCTGTAACAAGCCAACTGATAAGAATGGTATCTAGCGTGCCTGTGGCGCGCCATGAGATGGCTTTGGCGATACTACGTTTGTGCTGCTCCATGAAAGTCCTTGGGATAATTTGGCGAAATAATACCTCAGCTTTGCTTTTTTGTCAAGTTTTCTTATTGATTTAGTCAAGTATAAACTCTCTTGACTTACATGTAAGGCTTTTTTCGGTACCCTTAGGGCTTCAAAACAGGAGAAACCCATGCCCACTCGCGAGGAAGCATTTGCCTTACTTTCTGCTTACAATGGGGACGCGCTTGTCACCCACGGTTTGGCTGTTGAAGCGGCTATGCGCCACTTTGCTACACTGTTTGGCGAAGACCCCGAGTACTGGGGAATGGTAGGATTGTTGCATGACTTGGATTATGAGCAATTTCCCGAGCAGCACTGCTACAAAACCCAAGAAATCTTGCGAGAAAAGGGGTATGAGGAGGCGTTTATTCGCGCTGTCATGTCCCACGGTTGGGGCCTTTGCACCGACGTTGAGCCGTTAAGCAAACTGGAAAAAACCCTTTACGGGGTAGATGAGCTTACAGGCCTTGTCATTGCCTGTGCCCTTGTGCGTCCCTCCCGCTCGTTGCAAGATTTGGAAGTCAAATCTGTAAAGAAAAAGTTCAAACAAGCCTCTTTTGCCGCAGGGGCCAACCGTGAGGTTATCCAAAAAGGTGCGGCCATGCTTGACATGGAACTTGATATGCTGATTCACGAAGTGATTGTGGCCTTACGGCCGATTGAGGCACGTTTGGGCCTTGGTCAACCATCTTACATGTAAAGGAAATCTTGTGCCCTTTGGTCCTACGCTTTTTCATATGTTTACCCGAAGCTACCTCGCTTATAAAACCCAAGCGGCTTTTATCTACCGCGCTGGTGAAACCGAATACACCGTAACCTACGAAAAACTTTTTGAAGATGCCCTGCTACTTGCCCGCGCCTTTAAGGCCAAAAAAATCACCAAAGGCACCAAGGTGATGTTTGTGTGCGACAACCGCTACGAGTGGATTGTCACCGACTTGGCATTGTTGTCCCTAGGGGCCATCAGCATCCCAAGAGGTTCCGATACGCCAGCCCTTGAGCTTGACTTCATCCTCAAGCATTCTGAAGCAGAGTTTTTGATTGTCGAAACCCAAAAGCTATACGAGCGCTACGAGGGAGTGCTAAAAAACCAAAAAGCCATTTTTATCGTTGAAGCCGCCAAAGTACATACTTTATTTGATTCCCTCTACTCTTACAACGATCTCCTCAAAGACCGCACCATCAGCGATGAAGAAATCCAAGCCTTTATCGACCAAAAAGAGCACCTTGACGCTCCAGATATTTTTACCCTCATCTACACCTCGGGCACCACAGGCACACCAAAAGGCGTTATCTTAACCCACCAAAACATTATGCACAATGTCACCCATATGGCCCCCATGATTGGTCTCATGGAGGGAGAAACGTGGCTCTCTATCTTGCCTTCTTGGCACATCTTTGAACGCTCAGCCGAGTACTTATCTCTTGCCTATGGCTGCACAACTATCTACTCCACCATCAAAACCTTTGCCAGTGACCTCGAACACTACCGCCCCACCCTTGTGGCCACCGTACCGCGCCTTTGGGAATCCATGTACAGTAAAATCAACCAAGCCCTAGAGAAAAAAGACCCGAAAAAAGCCAAGATTTTCAACAAACTTGTACGCATTAGCGCAGCATACAACTACCATGACCGCTTGCGCAAAAACCAACTTCCCCGTTTTTATCCTTTGTCTAAAATAGAGAAATTTTTCCTTACATGTAAAGCCTCATTAGCCTGTTTTTTCCTCTCCCCGCTCAACGCATTTGCTAAAAAAAAGCTCACCTTGGTACAAGAAAAATTTGGCGGACGCTTGCGTCTTGCCATTAGTGGCGGGGGAAGTTTGCCTGAGTATTTGGACGAGTGGATTGACGCTCTTGGTATTCGCATCGTTAACGCCTATGGTATGACCGAATGCGCCCCCGCCATCGCAGGGCGCGGGGTATTATGCGACGTGTTTGGCACCATTGGCTACGCGGTACCTGGCACGACACTGCGCATTGTTAACAAATCAGGTGGTGACGTGCCCATCGGCGAAGTGGGAGAAATCTGGGTCAAAGGCCCCCAAGTCACGCCAGGGTATTACAAAGCTCACGAAGAAAACGCCAAAACCTTCTCGGGAGATGGATTTTTAAAAACAGGGGATTTGGGCAAATTTACCCTCGGACACGAACTACTCATCACAGGGCGCTCCAAAGAAATCATCGTCCTAGCCAACGGCGAAAACGTAGATCCAAGCCGTATCGAATCCACCCTTTCCATGCTTCCTTTTGTGACTGACGCTATCCTTGTAGGGCATGACAAAAAAGGGCTAGGACTTCTTATTGTGCCAGATTTTGATAAGCTTAAAGATTATGTGCTAGAACAGTATGGCGAGGTGGTACACAGTGTCGAACACTTACTAGAAAACAAACCGCTCACCCAAAAAATCAAATCTAAGATGAACGAACTCTTGCACCCGCAAAAAGGGTTTAAACCCTTTGAGAAACTGCAAAACATCCATTTTTTAAGCGAAGAATTCAAACCTGGCGAGGAGTTAACCAATACCTTCAAGAAAAAACGCCACGTCATCGAAAAAAAATACAAAGAACTCATCGATAAACTTCTGCACTAAAACCTTACTTGCGCCAAGCCTGTGCGTCTTTGATGCTTTTTACATTAGAGTTTTTCAAAGGGCAAAGGCTTCGCAAGATAATACCCCTGCACATAATCCACTCCCATGCCCTCTAAAATATCGTAAATCTCTTTGGAGTAGACAAATTCTGCACACGTTTTAATGCCGAGTGCCTTAGCGAAAGAGAGGATGGTCTCGACAGTTACTCGTGCGTTTTTATTGGTATCAATAGAACGAATGAGTGAAGCATCAATTTTAAGCACGTCTACATGTAAATTCAAAATATGCTCAAAGCTCGAATACCCCGACCCGAAATCATCAATAGCAATGCTACAGCCTTTGGCCTTAACCTGACGCACAAACTCCAAAACATCTTTGTAGTTTTCAATTCCTTCGCTCTCCAAGATTTCAAAGGTAATGCGCGCTGGCTCGGGAAACTGATCGATTTTTTCAAGAATAAAAGCGACCGTCTTGGGATTTAAAATATCCATAATGGAAACATTCACCGAAAAAACAGCATCACAAGGGCGCATCGCTTCAAAACTTTTAGTAATGATGATGCGTGTGAGTTGGTTATAAAGCCTGCTTTTTTTGGCCACATGTAAAAAAGAATTTGGCGCCACTTCACTACCGTCTTCACCAATAAGACGCATCAAAACCTCATAGCGTTTTGCACTTTTGTTCTCCAAAGAGACAATGGCTTGGTAGTAAGGCACAATGCGATCATCACGAATAGCGCGCTTAAGCCTTCGAGAGGATTCGATATTTTTTTCATACTCTTCCTTAATCTCCATAGAAGATTCATACAAAAGGTACGAAATACGTTCTTTTTTTGCCTTTTTAAGAGCCATGTCTGCATGGGCCAAAAGTGTTTCATCGCCAATTGCCGCACCGATGGTCGCCATAATGTCTATGTCGTGATCTTCGTCCGTAATGAGAATAAACTGACGCAATTCTTCCAAAAGTGCGTGGATTTTTTTCTCCAAAACGCGTGGAACAATCTGCGGAAACATAATCGCGTACTCATCCGCATGAAGCTTGTATGCGTGGGCGCGGTGGTGCTTAGCAAATGTAAGCACAAGCTGCCCCAAAGAAACCAATACCTCATCCCCAATTTCTTGACCATAAAAATCATTGATTTGTTTAAAATCATCAATGTTAATGAGCGCCAGCGCACTTCCTTCTTTGGTACTTAAATCTTGCATAAGCTGATTGCGGTTGGGTAAATTTGTCAGCGCATCATGAAAGATTTGATAATGCATCTCTTCACTTTTTTGACTTAACATTTCAAGGTGTTCTTTGAGCTCCTTTTCCAGCGTGACACGGTAATGCTCATCGCGCACATAACCTTTTCTGACAAAATAAGCCAACAGTATATAAATCATAATTCCAAGGACACCGTACGCCACCATTGAAGAAAAATAATCACCCTGTAAAGCAGTAATCAGTCTAGTGTTTTTCCCCTCAATCCCAACAACCCCCACCAAAGCACCTTCCTCATAGGTACGCTCGCCTTTGTGACACGAAACACACAAAGCAGAAGCAAAAAAAGGTGTAGCATAGTAGTACTCATGGCCAGATAAGGGTAAAAAATAGTGCGCCTCATCGGGGTGAGCCACAAAGTACTCAAAAGCCCTCGCGTCCATCACTTGCTCATCCAGAGCTTTTTTTAGAGGAACATACACGCGCGCTTCTTTACGTGCACCATCAAGGGTTTGAAACTTCTGCGCTATTAATTCTGTTGCCTTATGGGGAAACAAGGGTGCGGTGGTTGTGTTGATTGAAATGTTGTGGTCTAGGAAAAGGCTTTGGTAAGTTTCACGAAAAGCAACAATAGCATTGGCAAGTGTTTTGGATTCTTCAAGGGCAACCATCTGGTACGCGCTTTTGATTTGCACATAGTCTTTGTATCCCTTGAAGGAGAGCAATCCTACAAGGACAAAAAAAAGAATAAGCAACACCTTATGGTATGTCTTCAATCAAGCTCCTAATCAAGTGGGTAATTCTAGTGTGTTAATACTTAAATATCGACAAAAATTACACATTACGCTGCCTTGAAGCACTCTTGAACACGCTTTCAAAAATTTCAAAATCCCTGCCTCGAAAGCCTCCAAAGCTATTTATTGATTGATTAATTTTTAATCAATTAGCTTCTTTTTTTCTTTCAACCAATACATCCAAGAAGGCTCCACAAAGCAAACAGAGGTGCCTCACCCGTGGGTTTGTCTCCAATATCTTGTTTTTTAGATGTTTTGATGGAGGTATTTTTTTCATTGTAAGGGATTGCCTCGCTAACAAGTTTACCCCATTGTGCCTATATTTTAATCAATCAAGTGTCTATTAAAAATCAATTTCCTTGTTATACTGCTCTCAACATTTCAAAAAGGAGAGCAAATGGAAAACTTTGCTGATGTAAAATACGTTCTTGATGGCTTCTTGTTTGTCATCATGGGTGCCCTGGTCATGTGGATGGCTGCGGGCTTTGCGATGCTGGAGGCGGGACTTACACGGTCTAAAAACACCGCCACCATTCTGACCAAAAATATCACGCTTTATGCATTAGCAGGTATCACCTACTACTTTATTGGGTACAACTTGATGTACGGTGATGGCAACGCACTTTCTGGAAGCATTGGCCCTGTTGTGGCTGAAAGTGGTGGCGACTATCCCACCATGGCAGATTTTTTCTTCCAAATGGTCTTTGTTGCAACAGCCGCTTCTGTAGTCTCAGGCACCATTGCTGAGCGCATGAAATTGTGGCCGTTTATCATTTTTGTTTTTGTTCTTACCTCCTTTATTTACCCACTTCAAGGGCACTGGACATGGGGCGGTTCTGAACTTGGTGGTTTACTTGAAGGGTTCTCTGACTTTGCAGGATCTACGATTGTCCACAGCGTGGGCGGATGGGCAGCATTAGCTGGGGTTTTACTTCTTGGTGCACGCAAGGGAAAGTACAGCAAAGACGGAAGCATCAAGGCCATTCCAGGCTCCAACCTTCCTTTAGCAACCCTAGGTACATTCATTCTCTGGTTAGGATGGTTTGGTTTCAACGGCGGCTCACAACTTGCCCTTGGTAGTAAAGATGACATCGATGGTATCGCTTCGGTCATTGCCAGCACTAACATGGCTGCAGCTGCTGGTGCGATTACGGCGATGATTTTAACCCAACTCATCTACAAGCGCGTAGACTTAACCATGGTGCTCAATGGTGCCCTTGGCGGTTTGGTTGCCGTCACAGCAGGGCCGGATTTAGGCATGAATGTTGCCTTTATTGATGGCATCGTCGGTGGTATCTTGGTAGTGCTTGCCGTGCCTTTCTTCGACAAACTACGCATTGATGATCCTGTGGGTGCACTTAGTGTTCACTTGGTGTGTGGCATCTGGGGAACCCTAGCAGTAGGCATCTTTAACCCTGATGTTTCCATCCTTGCACAAATTAAAGGGATTGTTGTGATTGGCCTATTTGTCTTTATCGCTTCCTTTATTGTATGGTATATTCTCAAAATTACCATGGGTATTCGCGTCAGCGAAGAGGTAGAATACGAGGGGCTTGATGTACACGAATGTGGCCTAGAAGCATACCCAGAATTCAACAAGATTAACCGATAAGGAGTGAGTATGAAAAAAGTAGAAGCAATCATCAAGCCTTTTAAACTCGAAGATGTAAAAGAGGCTTTGACTGAGCTTGAACTTACGGGCATGACAGTCAGCGAGGTAAAGGGCTACGGTCGCCAACAAGGACACTCAGAGCTTTACCGCGGGGCAGAATACGTAGTAGATTTTTTACCCAAAGTAAAAATCGAACTGGTCGTTAAAGACGAAATGCTTGACAAAGTCCTTCATGCTATTGTCGGCTCTGCCAAAACAGGAAAAATTGGTGATGGAAAAATCTTTGTGAGCGATATCGAAAAAATCATCCGAATCCGAACAGGCGAAACAGACGAAGAAGCTGTTTAGTCCACGCGCTCTAGCAGTGGTTTTTGCAAACATGCAAAAACCACTGCCCTAAACGTAACCATTTTACACATCCTCTTCTCTTTTTTTCTCCTTTACATGTAAGGGGTAAAAACATCCCAAAAATCTCCCATCCCACTGTTAAAATCATTTCTAGCGCGACACAGTTACCTTGATTTTATCACAGCGGAGGATACATGCCACAGGAAAAAACCCAAGAAATGCAACTAAAACTCATCGCCATGGGGCTTGTGATTGGACTTATTGGATATGGGATTGGGCTTTTGGTTTTTAATGACATTCAAGCAAGGCTCATTGGCCTCATTGCCTTTTTGGTAACAATGTGGACCAACGAAGGACTGCCCATTGGGGTTGTTTCTCTTTTGCCCATTATTCTTTTTCCCTCATTGGATATTATTAGTATTAATGCAACGGCTCCTAATTACTCCAATCCTATCATTTACCTCTTTTTGGGTGGTTTTATTTTGGCAGTTGCGACGGAAAAAATCCACTTACACGAATTCATCTCCTCTAAAATTCTCAATGTCTTCCCCTCTACTCCACGGGGCATTATCTTCTCTCTTGCTACCACAGCGGCAGTGCTGAGCTCTTTTTTATCCAACACTACCACAGCGTTGTTGCTCATTCCTATTGCCTCTTTTCTTACCTCAGATACCCAACTCAAAATCCGCTTCATTCTTGCCATCGCTTATGGGGCAAGCATTGGAGGAATAGTCACACCTATTGGCACGCCGCCCAATATGATTTTGCTAGGATTCATGCAAAAAGAGGCGATGGAGCTCATTCCTTTTGTAAAATGGATTATGTTAACCATTCCACTGGCTTCCATGATGCTTGTTGTTTCGTGCTTTGTACTGACGTTTGGGCTTAAATTTAGCCAAAATATACGTGAAATTGACACCACCAAAGTGATCTCAAGCGACCAAAAACGCCTCTTGTGGATACTGGGGGGTTTGGTGCTTCTTTTGTTAGTAAATTCACCCATCAAGCCTTACTACAACGGCCTTGGTATCCATGAGAGCGTCATTTTACTCGGCTTTGGATTGGTGATGTTTTTTCCGAAAATTGGGTTTTTAAAATGGGAAGATACTAAAAAAGTCCCTTATGAAATTATGTTTTTATTTGGGGCGGGCTTTTCCATTGCGCGAGCATTTTCTGACACGGGACTTGCTTCGTCAATTGCTAGTTATTTGATGGCTATTTCTGATTTTTCACCACTATTGCTCATTCTTTGCGTGGCAGCGCTTATCACTTTTACTACGGAAATTACAAGCAATACCGCGCTCATCTCCATCGCTTTACCCATTATCTTTGCTCTTGGAAAAATGGCAGATATTCAGATTGAACTTTTGATGATGGTTGCAACCATTTGTGCAAGCTATGCGTTTATGTTGCCCATTGCCACGCCGCCTAACGCTGTTGCCATGAGTACAGGCGTGGTAAATACCTTTACAATGATGCGTTTTGGCCTTGTGCTTAATCTTTTGGCCATTGGACTAACGACGTTTATTGCACTGAGCTACTGGCAATATTTCCTCTAAAGGCTTGAGTGAGGTTAAAACACAATTCACTTATCATAAAAAGCTCCCACAAGGGGATGATTTCTAAAAACTCCATCCCCTCATCAAGAGCCTCAAAATTAATGATACATGTAAAGCCATACCCCTCATAAGGCGGAGAAATTTCAGGCAAATCCTGTGCATAGACAAAAGTAAACACCACATGAGGATTGCGCCCCATGCGCCGAATACGTTTTAGTGTCCCTTCGTAGTCTTTTGCGTTTAAGGCGATTTCAGCGTGAATGTTGTGGGAGAGAACATTGCGCACAAAAGAGAGAAGGTCGAAAAAATCCTCATACCGCTCACCCAAACGTACGTGCAAAAAATCAGAAAAAGAGGAGTTAAGGCGCAAGGCCTCTACGGTTGCCATACAGATACCTCGAAACGCATTAAACGCCACAAAATAATCAAACAAACTCACCTCATCGCTGTTGTCTTTAGCGTCTTCTAACACTGCTTTGGTGAATTTTGGGTGAAAATGGTACGTGTGTAAGGTATCACACACCAATGAAACATCAAGTAACGACTCGTCAAACTCGGCTGTTTTGGCAAGCTTTCCAAAGAATTGTCCAGCATGCAAAAAGTAAAAATTCTGTTCCACCAAAAGCAATGCATCTTCAAGCAGTTGCGTTGTTTTCATGCGCGCTCCCAAGTAACATGCATCTCTTGATACGCTGCGCTGTGTCCCTCTTCGGTCTCAAAAGAAGGCGTAAGGGCATTGGCGTTGTTGGCTCCAGAATGGAGCAAGAAGGTATCTTTTCGGAGCCTTATGTCGTTTACTACCTCATAAACACAGCTTCCATAAGGACTGTTAAGACGAATTTCATCTCCATCTTTTAGACCCAAAGAAGGCGGTACATGTAACGCATGATGAGGCAAAAACTGGGAGTTGAGCGAACGCTCCCACTTGGCAAATATCAGCCACATTCCCTCCGCTTCCAAGGTATCATCAAAAGTTTCTAAAAAGCAAAATTTTCCACTGGACGTATAAAACGTTTTTTCATAGGGCCACGTTTCATAAAGACGATTTTGCCATCTTCCTTTTTTTTCCACGGCACCTGAAACTAAAAAATCTTCAATGTAGCTATGCTCACTTTTAGGAGCCTCATAGCCAAAAGCCTCCATCAGTGCGGTGCAAAATTCATGCTCACTTAAGGCATTTTGGTTTTCAGTCAACTTTGGCATGCGGCCCAAAAAATGGTGACCATAGCTTGCTTTGAGATCTTCTTTTTCTAAAAAACTTTTTACAGGCAACACAATGTCTGCTAGCACAGAAGTAGCATTTTCATGGAGGCCCAAGTAGATGACTTTTTTTACTTTCCCCAAACCCGTACGCACTACAGAAGAAGTCGGCATTTGACTAATGGGGTTCGCTCCTTGAATAACAACCACCTCATAGGCAGAAAAATCCACATTTACCAGTGATGCTTCTTTGGAAGGCACATCAAACGGATTGGTAAAACCCACGCCACTTTGACTCAAATACCCCACGCCACTTCCCCACGTTCCTAGCCACCCCATCATGGCAGCAAAAGAATCAATAGCGCGTAAAACTGTGTGCGCATGGGCGTAGCGTTGCACACCCGTCCCCACCAAAAAAGCAACTTTTTTGCCCTTCATGAGTGTTAGCATGTGCGCCACTTCTTCAAGCGAAAGCCCACAGCGCTGGGCCAACACCCTAATAGGTGTCCACAAAAAGAGCTCTTTAAACTCCTCAAACCCTTCTGTACGCGCCTCAATAAACGCCACATCTTCAAGCATTTCCATGTAGGCAATGCGCGCTAAAAGCAGTGCCAAGTACACATCCCCGCGCGGACGAATAGCCAGATGCAACTGCGCGCTTGGCATGATAACCACAGGGTCGATGACGATGAGCGTTTTGCCTTGAAGTGCAGGAAGCATGTGCGTGTTGGTTACGGTGGGATTTCTCCCCCATAAAACAACCACATCAGCCTCCTTTACATGTAAAGGAGAAAGCGTCAGGTTAAGTCCTCGCCCCTCCTCTACACCAAAACCACCTCCCTCATCACACAAACTTCCTTTGGCAATGACTGCACCATGCTTTGCAAAAAAGAGCTTGGTGACCCCTTGCATCAGACCGAGATTGCCACTTCCTTTGTAAAAAAGAATTTTATGAGGAGGGGTTTCTTTGAGGCTTGCGATGGCCGCTTCAAGTGCTGTGTGCAAAGGGACTTCAGTCCCCTCCACACGTGCTTTTTCAAGGCGTGGGTGCTTAAACCAGTGGTTTAAATGGGGGCACAAATACCCTTGTGTAATAGGATGGGCTTTTTCTCCCCGCAGTTTTTTTCCAGCCTCATACTCAACACTACATCCATCAAAACAATCCAAAGGGCATGTGGTGTATTCCACCTACTTAAACTCCACTTTCACAAGGCGTGAAAACACCTCGGGCGCGGGGATGATGATTTGCGCCTTATAAGAAGAGATATTTTGTGCGTCCGCCACAGGCCAAAGCTTATCCAGTTTTATTGACGTTGGCGCGTCGTCCAAATAGATGGTTTTTGTAGCGACACTTTGGGCATCGTTGGCGCTAAGAAAGAGAGTGAGTTTTCCCTGACGCACATCATGGGCTTCAACAAGTGTTGTTCCCACGCTCACATAGTCGCGCTCGTTTACATGTAAAGCATACACCAACAAACCCTCCAACTCAATGCGTTTTTTGCGAATAGTGTCTTCTAGGCTTTCGATTTTAAACAACAAATCTGCAATCTGGCTTTCTAGATTATGCAAGGTTGAGCGGGTAGAAATAGCTTGGTTATTGGCCGTCATTAGGGCAATGTATTCGGCTTCTTTGGCTATTTGAGCTTTGGTTTTCAAATCCTTAATCCGCGCGTATTGGTCTTCTTTAACCGCTGCAATGGCTTCGAGGTTTGCCAAACTTGCTTTTGTGGCCTCTTGCATTCCTTTTAGTGCTGCAAGTTTTTGAGCAGAACTAGTCAGTTCAATTTTATCGAGCGTATCATCAAGCTGCACAACAACCAAACCCGAAGCCACCTCCCCTTCGTACTCCCTTGCTACGGCATGTACTGTTCCACTTGTGTTTGCTTTAATGGTATACACTTCAACAGGCTCTACCTTGGCATAGTAGACCGAAGCACACAACTGCAAAGCAATAAGCCCTGAAATAATAAAAAATTTCACACTATTCTCCTTTGGAGGCATTTATAAAATGATGGCATTATAGCTAAGCAATGTTAATGCCACGCTATTTAAAGCCTTTTTTTGAACACACCGCCACAAAAAAAACCAAAGGAAGGCTTGGTTAAAATGTTCCCACTATTTCAAGGGGGCCTTTTAATGCATTTAAAATACAAAGTGGTGAGTCTTATCTGTTTATTATTGATTTCCGTTTCCCTAGGCTCCTCTTTGCTCAATTATTACTACTCTCTTCAAGCGAGTGACACACAGCTCAAAGAACGCTCTTTGCCCCTTTCTATTGACAATATTTACACCGAAATTCAAAAACACTTCATTGAGCCCACCCTTGTCTCTTCCATGATGGCACACGATACTTTTGTGAAAGAGTGGCTAAGAGATGGCGAGAAAGAGCCTGAAAAAATTTACCAATACCTTGCCACTTTCAAAGAAAAATACGGGATGTTTACAACTTTTCTCGTCTCTGATTTTACTAACAATTACTACCACCCCACAGGCACCATAGATGTTGTTTCACCCCACAAGACAGAAAACGCTTGGTATTATGCCTTTAAGAATATCGCCGAAGAGTACGAGATGAATCTTGACTTCAATACGCACCTTGATCAAGATTTAATCATGTTTATTAATTATAAAATCCTTGATGATACAGGCAATTTTATGGGCGCTACAGGCATTGGCATCAATATCTCTTATGTGCATCACATGTTAAAACACTTTCGTGAAACGTATAAATTTAATGTTTTTTTTGCCAACACTTCGGGGGAGATTTTACTTATAGAAGAAGGCATAAAGAACGATAATTTTTTAATGGACATTAAAAGCCTCTCCACCCTTGTTCCTCAAATTCTCAAAAGCGAATCTTTGCAATTTGAGTACCAAACAGGCAACAACCACTTTGTTGTTAACTCAAAATACATCCCAGAACTCAATCTCTTTTTATTTGTAGAAGCTAACACTTCAGACTTTACCCAAGAGCTTAAGAAAAACTTTTTAGGAAACTTATTTCTTTCTCTTTTAGTGACTAGCATCGTAGCTGCTATTATTATTTTTACCATCAACACCTACCAAAAACAGCTTGAATCCCTTGCGGCCGAAGACCCCCTCACAGGGCTCTACAATCGTCGCACCTTTGATAATCACTTTCGCACGCTCTCCGCCCTTCACCGCCGCACAAAAGCGCCTTTAAGCGCTATTTTATTTGATATTGACAACTTTAAACATATTAACGACACATTAGGACATCTCACTGGAGACTCCGTCCTTGAACATGTCGCATTGTGCGCCAAGGCAACGGTTAGGGGTTCTGACATCCTCGCGCGCTGGGGAGGAGAAGAGTTTGCCTTACTCTTTCCTAACACTACCCAACATGATGCCTTTGAGATTGGTGAAAAACTTCGTCAAGCCATTGGCACCAATGCGGCTATCAATGCTCTTATTAAAGGTCCCTTAAGCATCAGTGTCGGTGTTGGCACTTTTCATGAAAACGACACCCTAAAATCTTTGTTTCATCGGGTTGACGAAGCCATGCTTCGTGCCAAAAAAAATGGGAAAAACCAAACAGTGCTTGCCCTTTAAACCCTCTTTTTTTGGCGTATCTTAATCTTTACATTTTGCCTTACATGTAAAGGTTATTTTCGCCATAATTCCTTACAGCTTAATAAAAAATTAAATTTATAATCACTCAAATTTTTTATGTAATTTCAGTTATTTTCATCTCTTCTTAAGCTCTTTTTCTTTATAGTTCGAGAATGATTATCAAAAGCGATACGAAAAAAGAGGTTAACATGTGTTTAGATGAACTTGCCAGCGGCACCCTTTGTAGAATCATCAAAGTACACGCCCACGATGCACTTAAGTACAAACTCCTTGACATGGGATTTGTCTCAGGCGCTCAAGTGAGCGTGGTGCGTGAAGCCCCCCTGTATGACCCCATGGAGTTAAAAATCCACAACTACCTCCTCTCTTTACGAAAAAGCGAAGCGAAGCTGGTAGAGGTGGAACTCGTATGATTAAAGTTGCCCTCGCAGGTCAGCCAAATTGCGGCAAATCAACCATTTTTAACCTCATCAGCGGACTCAAACAACACATTGCCAACTACCCCGGTGTCACGGTTGAAAAAAAATCTGGCACTTTTTCGCACCAAGGCGAAACCATTGAGGTGGTGGACCTTCCAGGAACCTACTCCTTTAGTTCTTATTCCCTTGAAGAGCGCGTAGCCAAAGAGTTTATCCTCAACGAAGAGCCTGATATTATCGTCAATGTTGTGGACGCTTCTAACATTAAGCGCAATCTTTATCTTACGTTTCAACTCTTAGAAATTGGCAAGCCCGTCGTGGTGGTGCTAAACATGATGGACGTGGCAGCAAGGCGTGGCATGGACATTGACGTTCAAAAAATAGCACGCATGCTTTCATGCCCCGTGGTTCCCGCAAGTGGCGCAAGAGGCGAAGGCAAAGAAGCCATCGTTGAAGCTATCATGCAGGCTAAAACCACCCCTTACAATGAATTTAAAATCAACTACGAAGAGCTTGAACCCCTCATTAAGGAAACGCAAGCACTCATCACCACAGACTCCCCGCAGGCATCGCGCCGTTGGCTCGCCATCAAAGCCCTTGAGGGTGACGGTGTTATTTTGGAAAAATTACCTAAAGCCACCCTTGCCATTCGCGAAAAATGCTTAGACTTTCACCGCCAATATGACAAAGACGTGGAGAGCTTTTTGGCCACCATGCGTTACGATTCGGCTGATGTCATCTATCACCAAAGTGTCGTCGAGAAACAACAAGGCAAAAAAACGGCTACAGACATTGCCGATGGGCTTATTCTCAACCGTTGGCTCTCATTTCCCATCTTGTTTCTCATCATCTTCTTAATCTACCAATCTTCCATCGTCTACGGCTACAAGCTCACCGACTACACGTGGCCCCTGTTAGCCGCTTTCAAAAACTTCATCATCGGCATTTCTCCTGAGGCTGATTTTACCCAAGTGCCCATGATTACGGATTTTGCCATCTGGATGGTCAACAGCGCCAACGCCCTGTTAAACTACATCCCCATTTTTCTCATCCTTTTTGCGCTCATTGCTATTTTGGAGGATGTGGGCTACATGCCGCGCATGGCTTTTATCTTAGACCGTATTTTTAAAAAATTTGGCCTCCATGGGCAATCCACCCTTCCGCTTGTGCTAGGTGGCGCCTTTGTAGGTGGGTGTGCGGTTCCTGGCATTATGGCGACCAAAGGCATTGCGGATGAGCGGGCGCGCATGGCGACGATTTTATCTGTACCTTACATGAACTGCCTTGCAAAAGTCCCTTTTTATACCCTTCTGTTAGGGGCATTTTTTGAAGCACAAATGGCACTCATGATGTTTTTCATCTCCACCGCCACCCTTTTTATTGCTCTCATTGTGGCTAAAATTTTAACCGCAACAGTTTTAAAAACGCGCGAAACCTCTCCTTTTGTGATGGAGCTTCCCCCTTACCACCTCCCTACCTTTAAAGGGGTTATCTTTCGCGCTTTTGAACGGGTGTGGATGTACATCAAAAAAGTAGGCACCATTGTCTTGGCTGTTGCGATTGTTTTGTTTGCCATGCTAGAACTTCCTGGCCTTAGCGATGAGCAAAAAGTAGCATACGAAGCACGAAGCGACGCACTTCTTACTTCTTTTTATGCCCAAGCGGCCAAAACCTCATACGGTGAACAATTAAGCACTCGCGAAAGTGTATCAGGACTTTTGAACACCTATGATGATTACCGCGCCAGACGCATGTCGGCAAGCCCTGCGCAGGCGGGTAACATCGACGCGGATTTTGAGGCAAAAGCACCTTTTTACATGACCTTTATTAAGCCACCAGCCGACGACGCTGAGGCAAAAACCATCAATCGCCAATTACGAAACCTTTCCCGTGATCGCCGTGGCATCTTGCAAGAGATGAAAAATGACAAAGTAGAAAGCTCATTACTGGGATTCATCGGACGTTCTTTAGAACCTGTCACCCAATTTGCAGGTTTTGACTGGAAAATCAATGTGGCTTTTTTGAGCTCCTTTGCTGCGCGTGAATCCGCTGTAGCAACACTGGGAAGTATCTATGAAAACAACGCGGCTGACAACTTAAGAGCAGAAGAAGCCATGGCACAAAACAGTGGCTATACGCCTTTGCATGCTGCGGCCATTATTATTTTCATGCTTTTAACGCCACCTTGCATTGCGACTATGATTGTCGTAAAGCTCCAAACCGGGAGCTACAAATGGATGCTTTTTGCTATCTTTTTTCCCATTACCTTGGGATTTTTGGCCGCATCGCTCATCTTTACCCTTGGGACTGGCTTTGGATGGAGCGGTGTTGAAGCCTTTGCGCTCTTTTATGGCACCGTCATTGCCTTGGCTCTTTTCATGGGGAGCTTACCGCAAAAACGCATCAACTGGAGCGGTGGTTTTACAAAAAGTATTTTAAATAAATCTTAACAAAAGGAGAGAAAATGAAGAAAATTGTTTTGGCTAGCTTGCTTGCAGCAAGTTCACTGTTTGCGCATTCGGCGCTCATGAGTTGTTTTGATAACGGAGATGGCACTATCACGTGCGAAGGTGGCTTTAGTGATGGCAGTAGCGCCAGTGGTGTTGGTTTTTTTGTCAAACAAGGAAACAGCACGGTTGAGAGTGGAAAAATGGACCAGCACAGCGAGTTCACTTTCAAAAAACCAGCAGGCGAGTATCAGGCAGTTTTTGATGCAGGCGAAGGTCATCAGGTAGTCATTCAAGGCAAAGATATCGTCCAGTAGTGCCATTAGTGCTCTTGTTGTTTGATTTTACAAGAGGCCTATTGTTTTTCATTGAGAAAGATTATTATTACATTTACATTAAGGAGTTTGCATGAGTCAGAAGTTTTTAGGTTCCATGGTTGCAGCGGGAGTTTTAGCTACAGGCGCAATGGCGCATTTTCAAATGCTTTACACACCAGAAAGCGCCCTTGAAAAGCCCACAAATATCGAACTACGCCACGTGTTCAACCATCCATTTGCAGATGAGCACACCATGGACATCGCAGGCATTGAATCTTTTGTTGTCATCAATAAAGAGCAAGAAAAAAACCTTCTTGACACCCTTAAACCTATCGAATTTAAAGGCAATGCCAACAGCGGTAAAGCGTACGCTTCTACATACCAAGCTAGACGCATGGGCGACCACGTATTTATCATCACCCCAGCGCCTTATTATGAAAAAAATGAAGATGCCTACATCCAACAAATCACCAAAACCGTCGTCAACGTTGCAGGTGCACCAAGTGACTGGGATGCTACCTTTAACCTCAAAGCGGAAATCGTGCCTTTAACAAAACCCTATGCTATTTGGGCAGGCGGAACCTTTACGGGCATCGTCATGAGCGAGGGGAAACCTGTGCCTTTTGCAGAAATCGAAGTAGAGTACCTCAACCATGACGTAGACTTAACAACAAACTCCATGGGCAAACCCCATGTAGAAGCACCCCAAGATGCCTTTGTCACCATGGGTATCAAAGCCAACAAAGACGGTGAGTTTACCTTCGGGATTCCCAAAGCGGGATGGTGGGGATTTGCAGCCCTAGGTGTTGGTCCAGATGATGAATACAAAGGCAAAGAACTTAGCCAAGACGCCGTTATTTGGGTTCAAGCAAAAGAGATGAAATAGATGCTTAAAAAACTCAGTTTAGCCGCCATAGCGGTGTTGGCAACAAGCACACTGTACGCAGACTCTTTTGATATCGAAGATGCCCTTAAAAGTGGAAGTTTTGGCGGAGATTTTACCCTTTATGGGGAAAGTATTGACGCCAAACCTGATTCGGGTTTTTCCATGGGTTCTTTGGGACTTCATTATGAAAGTGCACGCTACCGTGGTTTTGGTTTTGCGGCTGGTTTTCGCGCTAACAACGACTTGAGCGAAAAAGAAAATGGGGATTACAGCGATGGAGACGAGCCTAAATCGCTGCTTCACACGGCCAACATCTCTTACACCAATGAAGCGTTTACGGTGATTGGCGGTCGTCAAGAGCTAGACCTTGAATGGGCAGGAGACTACCACGAGGCTTTAGTGGGTGTGTTTACAGGTCTTCCTAACACCACCATTACCCTTGCGCACACTATTCGTCTTGCGGTAGCCGATACCGACGCGCCGTTGGAAAAATTTGAAAAATTCAACGGAAGCGATGGCGCACAAGTGCTAGATGTTGCCTACGAAGGTGTAGAAAACACAGTGCTTAACGCTTACTACTACAACGCCAATGACCTTGCAAGCTGGTATGGCGCAAAAGCGGTGTGGGATTCAGAGTTGTTTGGCCTTACCGCCCACGGTGCTTTTAGTAACGAAGACGCTATGAAAGATGGAAACATTCTTCACGCTGAAGTGCGCGGTACTTTTAGTGACCTAGGATTATCTGCAGGCTACATTACTACAGATAAAGACGCAGGAGCTGGTAGCATGGACAGCATTGGAGACAACATTAACCCTCTTGAAGAAGGCGATAAAGTCTATGGTGCTGATGCAAAAACCGTTTATGTAGGCGCTACGTATGAAATAGGGGCACTTAGCCTTGGCGCACTATACGGACACACAAAATACGGAAGTGATAAAGAAAAAGAGTTTAACTTTATGGCGGAGTACGCCTTTAGTGATGCCTTTAGTTTGGGTGGGTTGATTGTTGATGTCAACGCGCAGGATAGTGATGATGACTATACTAAATTTTCGCTCAATGCTGTTTACGCATTTTAATGCTTACATGTAAGGGCTTTTGCCCTTACATGATTGGAGTTTTATGAGTCATATCCATCCTTTTCCTTCTTCTGTTTTTACCGCTTCCATGGCAAAAGAAGTCTTGATTTTAGGGAGTTATGGGGTGGAATACCAGCCCATAGTGCATTTAAAAAGCGGTACGGTTTTAGGTTATGAGGCGCTGTCTCGTTTTATGTATCAAGGAAAGGTGATTCCACCTAACGTGTTCTTTGATGCCCTGCACGAAGACCGCGCCTTATTTTGCAAAGCAGAAGCGACGCTCAAAGGGTTTCAGTTTACCCATCGCCCCAGTGAGGGGACGTTGTACGTTAACATCGACCCGCATATTTTAGAGGACAAACACGCCTCCAAAGCGGTGCTTGCGTGCCTTAACCAACAACGTGATTTCGTGGTGGAGTTGGTTGAAAATTCATACACCACCTTACATGCCAAGGAAATCTTTGATGTTTTTTTGAGTCAAAACTACACCCTAGCGGTGGATGATTTTCTTCAAGAAAACAGCATGCTTTCGCTGTATTTACTCAAAGCTTGCCACGTTCTCAAACTTGACCGTGGCATCATCCAAGAGTTGCGTCACGATGATGTTTTCTCAAACGTCATCCAAGGGCTCATCGCCTTTGCCCACGCCAAAGGCAAAACGGTCATCTTCGAAGGGGTTGAAACTGAAGAAGATTTGCGTTTTGCCGAAACCCTTGAATGTGACAGTGTTCAAGGGTTTTTATTTCGACCCTTGTTTATCACACACTTTAATACCTACTAAGGAGATTTTATGGAAACCGTTATTCTAGTGCTCATCGCTCTTGGAGCTGGAGCGTACATTTACTATTCACTGTTTAAGAAAAAAGGGTGCAATTGTAGCGGTGGCGGTTCGTGCGCGAGTAAAAAACCAAAGCAACCATGAGCCCCATTATCGAGATTCGCAATCTTTGCCACAAGTATGGCAAAAAAGAGATTTACCGCAACCTCAACCTCGCCATAGAAGCGGGCTCTGTTTTTGGTATTTTAGGGAAAAACGGTGTGGGAAAATCGACCCTTATCAACATTCTTATGGGCTACACCCTTCCAAGCCAAGGCGAATGCACGATTTTTGGGGAGCCTACCCATGCCCTCTCCCCTGCCTCAAAGCGCAAGATTGCCTTGTTGCACGAAGGGTTCGTGGCTTATGATTTTTTCACCATAGGACAAGTCGAAGCCTTCTTTCGCGCCTTTTACCCCGCATGGAAACGCGACTATTTTTATGACCTTGTGCGCCTTGCGGGACTTGAAGATTCGCAACGCCTTTCCACCCTCTCTTTTGGGCAAAAATCCCAAGTTGTACTGGGCGCCTTGTTTGCTCAAGATGCACAGCTGCTCATCTTGGATGATTATTCCATGGGGTTGGATTTGGGCTACCGACGGCTCTTTATTGATTACCTTAAAGACCACGTCAGTAGCACGCAAAAAACGGTCCTCATAACCTCTCATGTGATGGGGGAATTAGTAGGGCTTATTGATGAGATGCTTATCGTCCAAAAAGGAGGCCATATCTACCGCAACACCATGGAAGCCTTTTTGGAAAGCTTTCATTGCTACGCCTTTGAAGAAACCGATGCCATTGATTCCATCACCGCCCATCGCATCGAAACCCACGGCACAACGCGTAAACTTTTTACCTTTGATACCGTAGAACACCTCCCCAAAATCCCATGCGATTTTGAAGAAAAATTTTTAGGTTTTATAGGAAAATACGAATGATGCGCGCTATTTTCACCAAAGAGTGGACCAAACTCAAACCCTTGGTGCCCCTGTGCCTCATCCTTCTTCTTGCGAGTGCTTTTGCGCTGTGGCATCATGTGCGCTATTTGTTTATCAGCGTTGAACCCGAATCCATGGCATGGTACCGTTTTTCTTTTTTAGGAGAAAAACCCTACTCCTCTTTCTTGTGGCTCTATTTTCTTGTTGGCGTCTTAGTGGCGGTGGTGCAGTTTTTACCCGAACGCCTTCAGGGTCGCATGAAACTTCTTGCCCACCTGCCCTTGCGTCCTTTCTCTCTTTTGGCCCTACACCTTAGCATGGGTGTGGCCTTTTTGGGGGTTTTTGCATTGCTTCTTAGCGGCGTTTTATACGCCCTAATAGGGCATTATTACCCCGCACCCGTGGGAATTGTTGCCCTAAAAGATAGTTTTTTTTACGCGCTAGGGAGCATCCTTGCCTACAGTGGTCTAAGCGCAGCTATCCTTGAAAAATCCTCCAAACGTGCCCTTTTAAAACTCACCCTCACCCTTGCGATTGGTTGGATTTATGCCCAACCCCCCTTTGGTTGGGAGAATTTAGGCTGGATTGGCGTAGGGCTTTTCTTGATGGTTCTTGCAGGTGAGAGCTTTTTGCGCATCAAAGACATACCCTTGCGCTCTCCTGCCTTTTTCGCCTTAGCATTTTTGGCCCTTGGGTTTGCAGGCGTTAAAGGTGTAGGATTTTTCCTAAACCATTACACCACACCACTAACCCATTATTATCTTTTTTATTCGCCCATTGCCAAAACCTTTGTTTACCAACGCAACTTTGGCGGCCACCAGTTTGAATACGGCACCAAAGAAGGCGAAACCTTTGACCGCCTTACCTATGAAGGACTACTGCCTTTTGTCTATTGGCGCAATTTTGAAATTCAGGGCAAGCTTCCTTTGGAGATAGATGGCACCGTGTTTGAAGCGGAAGAGATTAAAGAGAGTCGTCTTAGTTTTGCCTACACACCCAGTGCGCTAAAACCCAAAGAGGTAGCCCTACTGCCCCTCATAAACCCCAAGGCCAAGACGAGCATGATTCCCTTTCCTGAAGAGGTTTTACACGTCAAAAAAGATGCCATTGTCGCCTATGGCGAACACGCACGTGTAGACACCAAGCTTACCCAAGAGATTGCCACGCTTGCGGCAGATGCAGGAGTTCGCTTTCCATTGCGCCATGTTTGGGGCAAACACACCAACCTAAAACCCCATGATTTTGGAATGTTTTTAGCGGACAGCCAAGGGGCACTCTTTAACCTCAAACGCTACGATAACCGCACAACGCTTGAAGCTATTCAAACACCCCCAGGTCTTGAACTTTTTTACATGTATCCTAGCGAAAACCGCGCCAATCATCTAGCCGGATACGCCATTGATGCTATGGGAAAGATGCATGTTCTCCTGCGAGAAAACTGGGAATTTATCCCCCTTGTTTTGCCAAATTTTGATTACACCTCTATGCAGTTTCAACTCATCCAAGACCCGCTGCACTACCTCGTGCGTTATGACAACGGTACAGAGTATTATGCGGTGCTTTTTTCTAAGGATTTCACCCTTTTAGATACTACCTCTTTTTCATCTGCCAACAAAGGCTCTTTATGAATCCAACCACACCCAAGCATAAAAAAACCTTTGACGCCTTTTACCAGCGTTTTCTTGCCATGACCAAAGACCAAGGCCATTATGAATCTGCGCACCGAGAAGCCATTTTGAAGGTGCTTTTTTTTAGCACCTCCCACCTAAGCGCAGAAGAGATTGCGCTACAAGTACGCAAGGAGTCGAAAATTTCCCTCCCCACAGTGTACAACACCCTCTCCTTTTTAGAAGAACTTGGCATGATTCATGTGTTTATTTTGCCTCCCTACACCCTCAAAACTTACCGGTTGATGCTAGAGTACCACGACCAGCTTGTGTGCATTAAATGCGGAAAAATCGTTCCTTTTTACGATAAAGAACTCGAAGCGCGCGAGCGGCTTATCCTCCAAGACCACGCCTTTACCGGCATCAACCAAACCATTATTTTGTACGGTGTTTGCAGTTCCTGTAAAATCTAATGAAACCAAGTATCGAAATAACCTGCTGAAAATTGGGTGTTTTGATAACAACAATCAGTAAACTTTAAGTTTTTTTTAAATCCAAGAAGACTAGGATTGTACTATTACATGTAAGGAAGTACCGTTGGAAATTCGCACAGAAGAGATTGTCAGATTGCTTTCATATTTTTCACTGATCCACCACGTCAAGGGCCGCATTCGCCTTCGCGTAAATCCAAAAATCAAAGAACATGGCAAGGGATGGAAGATTGAAGACATTGAGCAGTTGGCCCAAAAAATCACGGGCATCACGCGCGTCAAGATTAATAAAATTGTTGCCTCCATCACCATTGAATACGATGCAAACATTCTCCCCATGCATTTATGGGAAGATTTAACCCAAGGAACCAACACCCAAGAAGTAACCCAGCGCATCAACGCCGCGTACAAGGAGATTCAACAGTGAAAAAAGCCAAAAAATCTTTTCTTAAATACGTAGACCCCGCCCTTAAACTCTCTCCCTTCCATCAAGCCTTGCACATCGCCTTACGCGATGCATATTATGGTTTTGCCTTGCACAAAAAGGCCGTTGAGGCCTTTGGGTTTGTGGCTCCTTTTGCAACAGTGCTTGAGGCAAAACAGCAGCACATCACCGAGCTTACCTCTTTGCTTGTTCGCTATGAAATTCCTCTGCCAAAAAATGAGGAATCAGCATGCATCATGCCACCTATGGGACTTTTGGAAGCTTATGAGCTTGGGGTTGCTTTTGAGATTGAAACCATTCAGCGCATCACCCATCTTCTTCCTTATGTCGCCACTTACCCTGACGCGCAAGAGATGTTTTTTCGCCTTCAAGCAGCGTCTTACAACACTTTTTTGCCCACCTTTCGCTCCCACGTCGCACAGCAAACATCTACCCCCGCAACCCAAGGGCTCTCACAAGAAGAGATGATGGCTAAGGTTGAAGAGTGGCGTGGCATGGCGCAAAGAATCGCAGCAGGCGACACTAACGCACTAGGAGAAATGTTTCAAGGCATGAATATCTCTTTGATGGGAGGAATGCTCTTAGGAGGGGTTGCGGCCTCTCTTTTGAGCCAAATGAACACCCCTGAAGAACCCGAGTCGCTCTAGCAGGCCCACCCTTGCACCTTTGGTGCACACACTTACCACAAAGGAAAACCCATGGCACTACCATTTTTAGCAGGCATCGCCCTTGGAGGCTTGGTCGTTGTTGCCTACAATAATAAATCGGCCCTCAAAGCAAAACTCACAAAAGGCGCGCAAAAAGCCAAAGAGATGGCACAATGCGGTATCGAAAAAGCCAAAGAAGTCGCACAGGAGACGCAAACATCTCTTTGCGAAAAAGAAGCTTGTTCACAAGAAACCGCCCCAAAGGAAAACACATGATTGATACAGGCGCCCCAAGAAATGTTCTTGGTCACGTTGTGAGTGGCACCCTTGCTTCTGCAGCCATTGCAGGCGGAATGCAATACAACCAAGTACAAAAAGGCACTCTTGGCAAAAAGGAGGCTATTCATGCCACGCTTAAGCTCTCTTTGCAAGGCGGCGTTGCCACAGGTGCAGCCATTGCAGCAACCAACCATCTGGGCAAAAGTAATTTTTTTGGCGCACTTAGCGCACTTAGCCTTGGCATAGCCGGCGTGTATGCCATTGAAAAAATCAGCGAACAACTGCAAGAAAAAGACTCTTGCGAATCCCTAGAAGCACAACAATAAAAGGAAAATTTATGGAAAACCCTTACATCAAAACACCCCCAGTCGTCTCAGAAACCTTGGGCAATTTCAACACCAATGATTTTCTCAAAGGTGCTCTCATTGGAGCAGTAGCCACCTATTTGCTCACTAATGAAAATGCCCAAAAGGCTATCTTTAAAACCATTGCCAAAGGCACTCAATTGTTTCAAACAGGCATGGAGGAGATGAAAGAGCGCATGGAAGACGCCAAGGCAGAAATGGAAGCGCAAAGATAACCATGTCTTGGCGCATCAGACTGCTACATGCAGCACCAGGCCGAGTGAGATTTCAGCACCCCGGAGTAGGCGAACAAACAGACATCAAACGTCTTGAAAAAGCGCTCATGACCTTTGAAGGTGTGAGTTTTGTGCGCATTAATCCAAAGTCCCATTCTGTTGTTTTTATGTATGAAAACACGTCTGTAGCTGCCTTAAGAAAAGCCTTACATGTAACAGATGTAGATGCTTTCGTCCAACAGCCCTCGCCCATACATTGTGCCATTGGAGCCCACAACGAAACCCCTAGCGTAAAAGGGCTCGTTCGGGCAAGCACCGCCCTTGTGGCAGAACGGTTTGTGAGAAACGATCGGCTTAAATTTTTTATCACCGGGGTTGCCACCTCTCCATTGCTCCTCCCAGGAACAAAAACCCTCCTCACCCAAGGGCTTAGTTCTAAAGTCCTAGAAGCCATGGCTGTGGCTGTTTCTTTGGCACGCAAAGATTACCTTGCCGCCAACAGCACCAACACCATGCTTGAACTGGGCGAATACATCGAAGAGAGCACCGTACACAAAAGTGATGATCTCATCAAAGAATTGGCCAAGCCAAACATCGAAGAGACGTGGATTGAGGTGGAAAAAAACGGCAAAAAAAGTCAAAAACTTGTCAAAACCGCCTCGCTCAAAATTGGAGACATTGTTATCGCAAGTGCGGGTGAAACCATCTGTGTCGACGGGCATGTCATCTACGGAGAGGCTTCTATCAACCAAGCCTCCATGACCGGCGAAGCCCAACCTGTGAAAAAAAGCCGTGGTGATCGGGTCATCTCTGGCACTGTCATTGAAGAGGGAAAAGTCAAAATTTGGGCCGAACAAGTAGGAGAAGACACCGCTACTGCGCGCATCAAAGAGTACATTGCTCATTCGCTCAATGAAAAATCAGCCATCGGCTTGCGCGCCTCACGCCTCGCGGATAAGCTCGTGCCCATCACCTTGGGGCTTGCGGGACTCTCTTATGCTATTAGTAGAGATTTTCAATCCGTTGCTTCGGTGCTTCAAGCGGATTATTCGTGTGCCCTTAAGCTTGCTACGCCCGTTGCTTTTAAAACCTCCATCGCCCAAGCAGGAAAAGACGGCGTGCTCATCAAAGGCGCCAAACCCATCGAAGCACTCGCTCAAGTAGACACCTTTGTCTTTGACAAAACAGGCACCCTTACGTACGGTGAACTGGAAGTCGTGCACATTGAATCCTTTGATGAAGCATGGAGTGAAGATGCCATTTTGAACCTCACCGCAAGTGCGGAAGAGCACTATTTTCACCCCGTAGCAGAAGCCATTGTGCGTGCGGCCAAGGAGCGGGGGTTTGTGCACATGCACCACGAAGAGGTTGATTTTATCATCGCCCACGGGGTAAAAACCATTGTCAACGATAAAGAAGTTGTCATCGGGAGCCGCCACTTTTTAGAAGACGATGAAAAGATTCCTTTCAAGCAGTACCAGAAAAAAATCGACTCCTTTCTTAAGCGTGGAAACTCCGTGCTTTATGTGGGGTATGATGGCAAGCTCTTAGGCGCTATCGGGATGGTTGACACCCTGCGCCACAATGCCAAGGCTGCCTTAGCGCGCCTTAAAACATTGGGTGTTAAAGAACTTGTCATACTCACCGGAGACATCCAAACCAAGGCCGACGTGCTTGCTAAAGAGCTGGGTATTGACCGTGTGTACGCTAACATGCTTCCCACCCAAAAAGCTTCTATCATCAAAGCCCTGCAAGGCGAAGGAAAAAAAGTGGCTTTTGTGGGGGATGGCATCAACGATGCGCCCGCGCTCATGAGTGCCAACGTGGGCATTAGCATGCAAAAAGGGGCAGACATCGCCAAGGCAACAGCAGACATTGGATTGCTAAAAGATGACATTGGAGCTGTGTGCGAGATTAAAGAACTTGCCAACCAAACCATGGAACGCATTCATAATAATTTCTCAGCCACTGTAGGCATTAATAGCATGATTTTACTAGGAGCGACCGCAGGGGTGTTAAGCCCTATTGCAACAGCGATATTGCACAATGGTACGACGATTGGATTGTTGCTAAATTCCATAAAAGGGCTCAAACCCCACCAAAAGAAAGCTAAGATTTAGAGTTCCTTTGCTATGATTGTGATATTTATTATCACTTAAGGAGCTGGAATGGGACTCTTTTTTCCTCTTGCCACAGGTATTGCCACAGCAATCACCTTGGTATTAACGTACGAGACAGGCAAACATGCAAAACGAAAACTTGAGCGCAAAAAAGGGAAACTTTCCCACCACTGATCTTGACACTAAAAAAGAAGTGGCCAAAATCGGCATGGCGACTTCTTTGGCTATTGTGACAGCCACTTCTGTTTACATGAAAAACAGGCTAATGAAAAACCTGCACATTGGCGCGGGATTTGCCCTTATTGGTTTTTCAGTATGGCATCATATGCTTTACCAGCCAAGCAAAGCCGTCAAATCTCCGCTTCCTCCACGCCCAAAACCAAAAACCCTTGCCTTGGGGCATGTCTACACGGAAGTCATTCTCAAAGAAAAAGCCAGTAAGCGTGATGTACGGCTTTTGAAAGAAACTTTGGGAAATTTATGCAAAGAGAGCGGGACGCAAGCAGTGCATTTGCTCGTTGACACCCAGCTTATCAAAGAGCTTGAGATTTGGCAAGGGTTTGTGACGCTCTTAAAAGAAGACGAGCGTATCGCCAAAATCGCCATCTTTGGCGACGAGACCCTGCCTTCTGGAGAGCTTTTAGCCAAAAACGTGCGCTATTTTCACACCTATCTTGAAGCCAAAGCGTGGGCTTCTTAGCCTACGCTTCAAAAAAGAGGTGCTCCAAAAGAATCTTAAGTCCAATAAGCACCAGCACAAGGCCTCCAAAAAACTCAGCCCTACTCTCAAGCCACACCCCGCTTTTTTGCCCAACACGCACACCCGCATAAGAAAATACAGAAGTCACAACCCCGATAAGCAAAACGCTCACCCCCACTGACAAATCAAACAAATTCAGTGTAAAGCCTGCTGCCATCGCATCAATACTCGTAGCAATCGCAAGGGTAAAAAGAATCTTGTGGGAAAGGGTGCAGATTTCTTCAGTAGTGTCTTCTTGGCGAGATTCCATCATCATTTTTGCCCCAATACCCCCCAAAAGCACAAAAGCAATCCAGTGGTCAAATGAAGCGATAAATTCACCCGCACCAACGCCCGCAAAATACCCAACCAGTGGCATGAGGCCTTGAAAAAAACCAAACAACACCGCCACTTTTATCCCCAAAAAAGGAATGCTAGGATATTTTTTGGCACCCAAGCCGATAGATACGGCAAAAGCGTCCATACTTAAAGCAACTGCCAAAATAAATACCTCTAGCATGGGTTTTTACCCCAAAAGTTGGATTTGAAAATTGCGCTCAAAACGGTAAGGCACGCGGTGGTTATCCAGCGCATGCTGTATGGCCAAAAATTCATCAATGTTTGTCTCCTGAGCGTGCTTTAGATTAATGATTTTTTGTTGGGCTTTGTCGTAACGGTAGGTTGAAAACTGGCCTATGAGGCGCACAAGCGTTTGACTCACATTATCCTCCTATTTTCCCTCCAAAAGAGCGCATATTACCGTAGATGCCTCCTTGGAGTCAATGTTTTTATACCGCATTTTCATAATTTTTAATATTGAGCATGCCGATTTATGATGCTTTTGAAACTGGTGCTTTTTAATAACGTTATCCACCACACACCGCAGTTCATTTTGTGACATTTTAACCCCTTATTTGATTTTGATAATGGTTATTATATAGATAAAGAGATTAAGGATGCCTTAGAAAACAACAGGGATTTATCCTCTTTGCCAAAAAGCCATTTTAAGGCGCCTAGACGGGTTATTGTACGAAGCAAAAACATCGGGGAGAAACAAAAAAAGTAGTGAGCAGATAACGCGTTAAATTTCCTTACATGTAAAGCTTTACATGTAAGGAAAACAAAGGGGTATTACAACTGTGCTTTTAAGCGCTCAACCCAAGTATCGATACGCTCATCAGTGAGCTCGTCTTGGTTGTCTTCATCGATAGCCAAGCCCACAAAAGCGCCATTTTTAACCGCCTCAGAGGCTTCAAAATCGTACCCCTTCACAGGCCAATCTCCGCCAATCATCACCGCACCTTTATCAGTACACACTTCGTGCAAAATCCCCATACCGTTGCAAAACTCGTGACCATAACCCTCTTGGTCACCTAGTCCAAAAAGTGCTACACGTTTTCCGACAAGCTCTAAAGTGTCCGTATTAAAGGATTCCCAGTCGTCTTGCAACTCACCATCATACCACGTGGATGTCCCAAAAATAAACGTATCGAACGTGTTGAGTGTTGCCGCATCGGCACTTCCAATGTCAAACACCCTAGCGTCCATTCCCAGTGTCGCTTGAATCTTTTTTGCAACACCTTCTGTGTTGCCGCCACTACTGCCGTAGACAATCGCTATTGCCATCATTGCTCCTTTACTGAATGTGAAATTATATAAGGCACCAACTTCACACGCGCGCATTGCTCGTGGGGTTGACGCACTTGAATGTGACGGGTAAAAAGCGCATTGCGTGGAAAAACAAGGTACACCGCGCGCGTTCCATTTTGTGCAAGGCGCTTCCACGCCCTAGAGATTTCCTCTTCGACGCCTTTGGGGTTGTTTTTGTCCACGCGCTTCACACACGGCACAACACTAAGCACCCTTTCTCCCGCTTCTTCGATGATGATTTCATCGCACTCGATGTAGACGTTTTTATCAGGATTGCGCTTGCAGATTTTTTCATACACAA
Organism: Sulfurospirillum tamanense; assembly: GCF_016937535.1. NCBI lineage: Bacteria > Pseudomonadati > Campylobacterota > Epsilonproteobacteria > Campylobacterales > Sulfurospirillaceae > Sulfurospirillum > Sulfurospirillum tamanense. The sequence continues at coordinate 62,204 of NZ_JAFHKK010000011.1, forward strand.
ACTGCAAAAACAGCCCGCTCGCATCGAACATCATCCCTGGGTTTTCTTTGGCAAAAAGACGATAAATCCGCTTTGCTGGCTCAAAAGAAGGCAACGTTGCCATATTGCAAGCAATGGCATGGGCAGCGTGCATGTCGCCACTCAAAAAAGCATGAATAAGCGCACTACTGCGAGGACAGAAAACCAAACGCGAAGAAACAGGAGAAAGCGGCTTTGGAATACTTTGCCTGATCGCATCAAAAAAATGTTCCGCCAAAGGCTGATGGCACCCTTTTAATAAAACCCGCTCATCTGGTTCAGCACACAAATTGTACTGGGTCAGAAAAAGCATCCGACGCTGTGGTCTTGGCAGGTGACGAAACATAGGAGGTGTGCGCTCAATCCATTCGCCATTTTGAAACTCAAACCCAACCAACATATGCCTACCTTTTTGTTTTGATAATCAGTATTATAATCATGAAATCTTAAAGGGGAGCTTAACACATGATAATTATTATCAACAATAAACATAAGAAGAGGCGGTACGAGGCCGCCAAAATATTAGGTGTTTTTTTCGCGAAGCAGTTGTTTGAGCTCTTTGACTTCTACGAGTAATTCTTTGAGGGTTTCATGGTCCGCATGACGCTCCTCATCGGCCTGTGCATTTTGAAGTTTTTGCATTTCACCGATGATGACTGCCACAAAAAGGTTAAAAAAGACAAAAGCTGCGATGATGATAAAACTCACATAATAGACCCACGACCACGGGTACACTTCCATGGTTTCGTACATCACATCCGTCCAGTCCTCAAAAGTTAGGATGCGAAAAAGTGTGAGCATAGAGATGAGAAAATCCTCCCAAAGACCAGAGGGCATGTCCATAAATAAAAAGCTACCAATGATGGCGTAGATATAAAAGATGATAAACATCAAAATGACGATGTCAACAATGGAGGGAATGGCTTTAATGAGCATGTCAAGAATGGCCTTAAGCTCAGGGCGCGCGGTGAAGAGCCGCAAAATGCGAAAGACACGCATAAGGCGTGCAATGGCGGCAAAAGAGCTGTTTTCCAAAGGAATGAGCGTCACTGCGACAATCACAAAATCAAAAACATTCCACTTGTTTTTGAAAAAATCAGAGAACTTTTCTTCGACTGCCATCTTGATACCAAGTTCCACCACAAAATAGACCGTCACAATCCAATCAAGCACATACAAGATATTGCCATAGGGCTGGGCGGCTTCTTCGAGGGTTTTAAAACCCAAAACTGAAGCATAAAAAATAATTATGGCCGTAGTAAGATTAGAAAACCACCGCGCATCACGAACGGCCTTAAGGCGTGCTAACCAAAGTTGATTCATCTGCTTCCTTTACATGTAAAGGCGAAATTATACGCAAAAAAGGTAAATACATGTAAAGAAATTTGGGCACAAATAAATCAAAAAAAAGGCGACTTCTTGTTTGTGATATCCTTGTGACATTAACTTCAAAACTCTCAAAGTAATTTGGGTTATAATAATGGACTTTATACTTTTTGCGCTCTCGCGACACAGCGTTGGCAGCCGTTGTTTCACTCCCTATCTATAAGGTTTTTATGAAAAAAGTTATTGTTTTGCTTCTCTTTCTTACCAATGCTCTTTTTGCTGATGCCTTGGATTCTCTTTTACAAGAGTACCAAAGCACTACCGAAAAATCATTAAAAACCGTCAATGAAAAGCTTGGACACGTGGTGATTTATTCTCAGCAAGAACTTCGCATGATGCAATACACCAAACTCGATGACATCCTCAAGGAGCTTCCGCTCATGAGCTTGGGTAAAAAACCAATTTGGCTCCTCTTCTCCTTTGCTTACAGGAAGCAAAGCCGTGAGCGGTTTTTTTCGGTTTTTTATCAATGATTATGAAATCAGTTCGGCCTACTTACAATCCCCCTCCCTAACGTGGGGCAATTTACCCTTGGATTTTGTAGATCACATCGAAATATATTATGGCGATAGCTCCTTTTCCATGGGCAACACAACGGGCATCTATTTTGTGCGAATCTACACCAAATCCGCCAAAAAAGAAAACGGAAGCGAACTCAAATCCCTTGTCTCCTCCAACGGTTCTAACGCACAAAGCTTCATTCAGTCTCAAACCTTTGAAAACGGGTGGTCGTACCTCTTTTTTGCCAACACCTCCAAGGCAAAAGACGACGTAAAGTACAAAACAAATACCCTCTCTAACGATGAAAACAGACGGTACCTTTATGCCGATATCAACAACGACACCACCAAGATAAACATCGGCTACACCGATGTCAAAAAAGACCTCTTCGCAGGCATGTCCCTTGACGCCGCCCCTGATAGTGGCAAGCTGAAATCACGGGATTATTTCATCGATATTACCAAGCATCTCTTGGAGGACAAATCCCTCAAAATCAACGCTTCTGTGGGAGTCAACGAACGGCAATACGAAGAAGAAAATGCTCAAGGCATGGGTGTTGTTCCTATTCTTGATTTTTCAAATATGCCCGCGAGCATACTTACGGGGTTTTACGAAGACGCAACTTTCACCAAAACCAACGCTAGCCTCACTAAAACCTTCCAGTACCTCAATCACAATATCCTCATAGGTGCGCACGCTTCTGGGAAAAAATACGACCTCAAAAAAAGAACGGGGGTCAATTTCTTTGGTCAAAAAAGTGACCTTAGGCAGTACAATAACTTCAATAAAGAAAATGTCTACTCTTTGCTCTTCCAGTACGATTATCGGGCAACGGAGAACCTCATTTTGATTGCCAACGCAAAAGTCGACAAGTACCAAAGAAACGGTTACCTTGGCGACACCTCAGAGCAGCTGGTCAGAGTGGGGGCCATCTACACGCCCTATGAAAACTTGGGATTTAAGGGCTTTTACACCCGTACTTATCTTCCTGTCTCTTTTTATAACGTTGATTTTGTAGACAAAAACAACCCCAACCTTAAATCCCAACAGTACGAACTTTTTACCGCTGAAGCAGTCTACACACACGGAAAATCAAAATTTAACCTCATCTACAACAACGTCACCATAGACGATTTCATCTACTATACTCCCGTTGGTTTCATCAACGTAGACCATGCCGTTAAGACCCAAGGGCTCATTTTGAATTACGAATACGCCCTCGCCAACACAGACAAAATAACCCTCAACTATTTCACCTCGACACAAAGTGAAGGGGCAAGCAACTACCAACGTGGCGGCTACGTCAAATACATGGGAAACTACCACAAAGTTGACTACTTTGCCTCTTTGATTTATAAGGGTTCTTTTTCTTATTTTGATGTACATGTAAAGGATAGCTTCGACCTTAGCCTAGGCGCAACTTACCATTTTACTAAGGATTTTAGCGTTAGCCTCAAGGGAGAAAACCTCCTGAAAAAATCCACCGAGTCCGTCTACGAAGAGGCTTTTGGGATTCCTTTTTCCCTCAAGACAACACCCCAACGCAGTGCTTACCTTTCGCTAAAGTGGGTGTTTTAATGCGCGCCTTAACACTTTTTTTCATGCTTTTCTCTTTTTCTTGCGCAGACCAGTATACGTTTTTGATGGACAAGTACGACAAAGAGATAGAACTTGAGGCAAAAATTCTCTTTAAAATTGCTACTGTTTCCACGAGAGGAGACATCACGCTGTTTATTCCGGAAATGACGCCCGTGGAAGCAAAGGTTTACGGGAAATTTTTTACACTCACACCCGATTGCCAGGGGGCAAATTTTGTCTTTGTCAACAAAACAACAACCGACACAATACCCTGCAACGCCTCTGGAAAACTGTTTTTTACCAACAACTACAAAAAACTGCTTTCCGATCGTAAATTCTTCGGGGCATTTTTCTGGGCCAAAAGCAGGCCCAATATTGTCTTTTTGAAAAACAGGCTCGCGGCGCAAAACATCACCCTGCCCCAAGCGTACGACCACTACACAGAAGAGCTAGATGTCCCGTAAGTTTTCTTTTAAAAACCCTTTTTATTTAATTGGCTTGAGTCTTGTTGTCGGAGTGGTTTTGGGTGCATTGCTATACGGAACTGTCAAACTGGAAGAAAAAGTTGAGGCAAAAATGTTTGAGATTTCCACATCCGACATTTTTCACATTGCTCAAAACAGTGCAAAAACCATCACATCTCTTTTAAACACCCAAGAAAGCTACGTTACTCAAATACAACGCAACACTCTTCTTCAACAAGAAATTGAAGCCCATCTGAGGATTTTACCCACTAAAAATATCAAATACGCCTACCTTCTCTACAGGGACGCTAGAGGTGTTTTTAGATTTTTGGCCGATGCTTCTGCCCCTTTTGAAAAGGCTCTACTTAATCAAAAACTTGACGTCACTAGCCCTGCTTGGAATGAAATTTATGAAAAAAAAGAACCCCTAATTATTAGACATGATTTTCTCAAAGCGCTCTCCATTAGTTACCTGACTCCCTTACTAAACAACCAAGAGGTTCAGCTGGTCTTAGCCATTGATTTTTCTGTTGAAAAAGTAGAGAGCATCAATACTATTCTTGCCTTTATGAAAACGACCCTTTTAACAACAATAGGGATTATGGTTCTCTTTTTTATCGTACTTATAGTGCAAACGTACCGGTATGTCGTCGCTAAAAAAAGTGCCTACATAGACAAACTTACCAATACATACAACAGAAATTATCTTCAGGAGCTAGAAGAGTTTATCAACCTTGGCGACTACGCATTAGCCGCTTTAGACATAGACCACTTTAAAAAAGTCAACGACACCTACGGACACCATGCGGGAGATATGATTCTCAAAGACGTTGCCAGCATCATCCTTGCCAACACGCGCAAAAAAGATGACATTGTTATCCGCTACGGGGGAGAAGAGTTTGTGATTCTTTCAAAAATCAAAAGGACCGACCACGCCTCGCCTTTAAATATTTTTGAGAGAATTTTCACGAGCATCCAAGCCAAGGCTTTTCATGTTTCAAACTCCGACACACTTCACATTACCGTTTCTATGGGTATCAATTTAGCACTAAACCAATCCAGAACTTTTTCTGATGCTTTTAAGTTGGCAGACATTGCTCTTTACAATGCAAAACATAGAGGTAGAAATTGCATTGAAATTTACGAAGAGAACAAAAACAGCCACAAGCACACCCACCTTACCATAGGTGAAATTAATGTCGCCATTGAAGAGGACAGAGTGGTCTGCTTTTTCCAGCAAATCGTACACACCCAATCCAAAAAACTTTCTCACTATGAGGCGCTACTGCGCATTGTTGACAAAGACGGGAGTATCATTACTCCGAGCAAAATCCTTCCCGCCATCAAAGGAACCTTTGTCTTGCGCAATATCACCAAAAGGGTTTTAGAAATTTGCTATGCGACCCTTTGCCGCCATCCTGCCATTTGCATCAATGTTAATCTCAATCCTCAAGACATCATCAATGAAACTATTCTTGACCTTCTAAAAGAGTACGCCAAAGAGAAAAACATTGCACAAAGAATCGGGCTAGAAATTGTAGAAAGTGAAGAGTTTATGCACTACAAACATGCGGATGAAAACCTGCTGATGTTAAAGTCTCTTGGCTACACAATCTCTATCGATGATTTTGGAACTGGGTATTCTAACTTTGTTTATTTGACCCAAATTCAAACAGATTTTATTAAAATAGATGGGGATATCATCAAAAACATTGTGGAAGACAAAGTCTCACTCGCGGTTGTAAAAAGCATCGTTAACTTTGCCAAAGAGGCAAAGATTCAAGTAGTCGCCGAATATGTGTGCAACGAAGAGATTTATAACATTGTCAACTCCCTTGGCATTGAGTACTGCCAAGGGCATTATTTTTCTATTCCTAAAGCATCTCCTGCATAACCTTTACATGTAAAGGCAAAAGAGACTTTAAATAGAGATTTCCTTGATATCTGCCACCGATAAAAAGGCTTGGTAAATCGCGCCAATAAGGTGCTGACGATTTTGGCGAATGGCAGAATCCTCAGCATTAACCATCACGCTATCAAAAAAGGCATCGATGCTAGGCTTGAGTCCAAACAACGCATCCAACTTTGCCTCTTCATCTTGAATGTCAGCTTTCATTACCGTGCCAAATGCCTCCCAAAGACGCACCTCTTGGTCATGCTCAAAAAGTTGCGCATTAACCTCGAACGTCTGGGTCATGTCTACATCTTTAACAATGTTTGCCACACGCTTAAAGGTACTTAGTGCCTCTTTAAAATTACTTTGAGCAGTAATGGCTTTTAGTGCCTCAACTTTGCGCGCAATTTTTACGATGTCGCGTTCGCCACTTTCTAGCACCGCCTTAACAATGGAAGGATTGGCATCAAAAAACGGATACAACCGCTCGATGATAAAAGCTTCTAGAAGTTTTTTATCAAAGGCTTTATAGTGCACAGCAAGGGCAGCAAAATCTGCACTAATATCAAAAGGAATCTGCTGGTCAAGAGCAATTTTCACAATCCCGCCCACCGCACGCCGAAGCGCAAAGGGGTCTTTGGTGCCTGTTGGGATTTTACCAATACTAAAAAGCGCCAACAAGGAGTCAATCTTGTAGCTCAATGCCACAATAGCACTAAAAAGCGTACTTGGAAGAGCACTCTCCTCGCTATTAGGAAGGTATTGCTCTTTAAATGCAAGCGCCAAAGAAGCGTCCTGGCCCGTTTTTATAGCGTAGTAGTACCCCATAGTGCCTTGGAGTTCTGTAAACTCATACACCATTTCACTGAGTAAATCTGCCTTGCACAATCCAACTGTGCGTTCTAGTAGCGCCATTAAAGTGTGTTCATCCAAATCGGGGCGCTCTTGCATTAAGCGCACTTTGTAACGGCTAGCCAAGTACGCACTCACTTTTTGCTCTCGCTCTACTTTGTCGTAAACCGAACCTAGCCCTTCTAGGTAAACAATCTTTTTCAATCCCTCGCTGGAGAGGCCATTGCGCAGGTCATTTTCCCAAAAGAAAAGCGCGTCTTCAAGACGAGCGCGCAACACTTTTTCATTACCAGAAACAATAAGGTCGTATGTTTTAGCAATCGCATTAGAAACCACTACAAACCGATTAGTAAGCTTGCCCTCTTTAAACACGGGAAAATAACGCTGATTTTCTTTCATGGAAGTGATAATCACTTCCGGAGGCAAGGTTAAAAATTTCTCATCAAAACTACCAAGCAAAGCTTTGGGGTGTTCAGTAATCGCCACTACTTCGGCAAGCAAAGCTGCATCTTTTTCAACCTCAATCTCCCAAGCGGCTTCAATCTCTTTAATTTGCGCTACAATGGATTCATAACGCTCTTCTTGAAAAAGCACCACGCCGCCTTGAACAAGCTTTTCAAAATAATCTCCCGCTTGGTCAAATGCAAAAGGTTCATAGGAAACACTACGGTGCGGGTAGGTAAAATACATAGACTTTACCCCAAAAACTTCCCCTACCACATGCTCATCTCCTAGCATCATCGCCAAAGAGCGAACAGGACGGATAAAACTCTCCTCCAAGCTTCCCCAGCGCATGGATTTGCCAAAATTCAAACTTTTTAACCATGCCTCGACCATGCGACTCAAAATCTCTTTACTCGAAACCCCTTGAATCTCTTTTTTCACATACAGAACTTCTTTGTCTCCGCGCACAGTGCTGCCAAGAGCTCCTACCTCAACCCCACATTTTTTAGCAAAGCCAAGGGCTACTGGCGTAGGCTCCCCTTCTTTGTAGGCCGCACTCAAAGGGGCGCCAAAAAACTCTTCATAACGAGTGGGTTGCGCAAGGGCAAAAGCAGGATGCCACAGCACTAAACGGCGCGGTGTGTAATAAAATTCAAATTCACATCCCAAGCCTTCGCGCTCTAATAGCTCAAGCCACTTGGCTTCAATGTTTGGCAGTTCGTTTAAAAAAGGGATGGCAGGAAGTTCTTCAACCCCGATTTCAATCAACAATGGCTTTGTCATGGGACCTCTTTTTCTCTTTGGTTAAGTCATAATATCTACGATTTTAAGGGGTAAAGTGTAGCAAAAGCTTCGTTAAAAAAGGCTTTTTGGCAACTATTTCTCTTTTTTTCTCCGCTCTCTTTCGTCGTGGCGCGCTTGCATTTGACGGTTAAATCCCCGCACCAAAAAAACAACAAAAAAAGCAAAAGCCCCCCATGCAATAACATCTACAATTTCTCTCATTTTCGCTCCTCTAATATTAGCTCTTTTTGGCCGCCATACATCCCTACGCGCACCCGCTCCAAGCGCACGTATTCGCCCTCTTTTGGGAGGTGTGACGTGTTTTTGGCATACAAACGCACCGCACCATCGGAGGTCACCAAGCGTCCTTGTTTTACCACGCCCTCCACCTCACGCATCACATCTCCTGGACGTGCTTCTTTAAGGGAGCTTTGGGGCAACATATGGGCATAAATATCTCTTTTTTTGGGCGACACGCGCTCTACATGTAAAGCTGAAATCTCACGCATCCCTTGAAAATTTTTCACTCCATGCACCCACACATCAAGAACCTCGCCAAGGCTAACTTCAAAGTCGGGTTTGTGCACATACACGCCACGCCCCTCTTTCCCAAGCACCATGCCCTCATTATGCACGTATACCACAGTCGCATCTTTTAAAAACAGATTGGCCTTGCCCTCTTTTGCACTAAAGACGGTTTCAAGACCAACAGGGTTTAGCGAAGATTGCATTTGGGTTGTGGTGAGCTTTAGTCTCAGCGGAAAATGGTCAGAGTACCCTCTTCCTGTATGTGCCCCCTTTCCCCTGTTGCGTCGCTCCCATCGGTAAGGAGAGCCATTTTTGGTACTAAAAAAGGGTTGTGAAAAACGTTCAAAACTTCCCCACGCATACACCAACCCCTCTTTATTGAGCAAGCCTTGGCTAAGTACCATGCGGTCTAGGGCTTTTTTATCTCCAAAAAAATCATGACTCCAGCGCTCTTGTTGCGTAAACCACGGGTCAAACCACCCTTGGCGCAGTTCCAGACGCCCAAAGGTTTCAGCAAGCACCGATTCATACCCCAAAGGGTCGTTAAAATCTCCAAGCAAAAGAACTTTTTCACGCCCTCGCACAAATGTCTTGAGGGTTTGTGCCGCACGCAAACGACGCTCCCTTGGATTACGCAAAGAGGGCCAATGCACATTCACTAGCTCTAAATATTCTGAATCAATCTTGATCTTTGCCCAAAGCATTTCTCGCCCCCGCTCAAGGGGAATCGCCTCTGTTTGCTCAAACGGGTAGCGCGAAAGCACACCCACACCTGTGGCTACATGAGAAGGCTTTGCAAAGGCAAAATAAGGGTAAGAAAGTGTCTTGGAAAGGCTTTCCATCAAAGCCTCATTTTCCACCTCTTGCAAGGCTAAAATATCCGCATCAAGGGCGCGAATAACCGCTATGGTGTTGGCAAGCTTCTTTTGAGCCATTTTCTCATCCCAACCAAGTTTGCCTAGCGTATAGTCGTCGTATTCACTCCCTTGGGTTTTGGCATCAAAAAGATTTTCTACATTATAGGTGCCAACACTCACCCCAAACACAAGGGTAAGCAGGGCACACCAAAACACCCCTAGTCGAATCATGCGTCGCTTATCATGGGCTTAAAGGTCATGGAATCATCATCATAATACTCCAATTCCCCTGTTTTGATTTTATAATACCACCCCCGCAAACTCAACGTGCCCTCTTCCACACGCCTCGCAACCTCAGGATACGAAAGCAAGTTAGAAAGTTGAAATACCACCGAAATGCGCTCTGTCATTTCGAGTTTTTTCTTCGCTGATTCACCCTCTTTTAGGGTCTCTTCCACGTAGTCTCTAGCTTGTCTACCTAGTTCCAACCACTTCTTTACATGTATAAGTGCAGGGTCATTGATTTCGCGATAAACCCCATCAATCGCCCCACAATGTGAGTGTCCGCACACAATGATATCTGTAACATTTAAAACCGACACAGCGTACTCAATCCCCGCTGCTGTCCCGTGAAAATCATTATCAGGAGAAAAAGGAGGCACCATGTTTCCAATGTTGCGCAACACAAACAAATCACCTGGGTCTGAGTTGGTGATGAGCGCTGGGTCTACGCGCGAATCGCTGCATCCAATAAATAACACCTTGGGGCGCTGCCCTTGTTGCACAAGGTCAATAAAACGGTTTTTGTATTTTTTAAACTGTTTGTCGCGAAAAGCACCATAGCCTGCAATGAGGTCACAAATCTCCATCAAAACTCCTTTTAAAAAAACTAAATACCTAAGGGTTTAGAGCGTATTTCCCTAATATGTTGCTGCAAAAACAGCACGCTACCCATAAAACTCACAAAACTCGCCAACAAAATTGGGTAAAAAAACGAACCCGACACATCATACAAAAAACCACCTGTAATCGGTCCTGCAATACCCGCAATCGCATAGCCCAAAAAGACATAAGGGTAAACAATACCAAGGTTTTGCACCCCGTACACTTGGGCCGTTTCTTTAGCAAACAAAACAAAATTTCCGCCAAACCCAAAACCAACAAACACAGCAAACATTAAATACACAAGGGGCGATAGTGGCAAGATGTTCAACCCTATAATTGCCAGAGATTGAAATAAAAGTGCCAGAAAGATGCTTAGACTTGCCCCAATGCGGTCACTAAGAAATCCCCAAATAAGCCTACCTGTAAAATTTGCAACCGCAAACAGCGCAACACCAAGAACAAGTGCATGACCTGAAATACCTTGCTTGGAGCCAATGATGCCCAAACTGCCAATGACAAGCAGTCCTGCAAAAGTTCCCAAAAATATACCAAAAAAAAGTTTTTTGAAAATTTTTGCTTTAATAAAATCAGAGGCTCTCATGCTCTTGTTCTCATCTAGGCAATGTCTTTGAAAAATAAAATTCGAAAACAATAAAATGATTACACCGTAGGATATTCCAATAATTCTTATGAGCTCCAACACATCGTAACCGCTCTCTAACATTAACCCAGAAATTTCTGACATAAACACTGCACCCAAACCAAACCCAGCAGCGGCAATACCAGCAATAAGACCTTTTTTTTCAGGAAACCACTGAACAGGGGATGTTAAAGCAACCCAGTAACCAAAGCCAGTTCCCACACCTGAGAGCACTCCAATGCCCACCAACACAATCAAAAAATTGCCTTGCGAAAAACTTGCTAGCAGGTACCCTAAAAAGAACAACACGCCAGAAATATAACCAAAATACCTATGTTTTACTGTTTTCCCTAATTGGCCAACAAAAATCATTGTTACGGGAAACACAGCAATAATTACACCAAATACAATCTGGGATTCAAAAGCAGAAAAACCGTATTCTCGCATTAGTTCCGATGCAATCAAACTCCATGCATACACATTGCCTATGCACAACATGATAACAAAAGACGCTACTACTGTTACGTGTCTTTTCATCTTACAGCCCTGTAAACTTCTATTTCAAATGTAGCTACACTCTAGTTTTTGCACCTTGTTTTAAAACCGGCCGATTATAGCAAAAATTGCTAAATGTCAGATGGGAAAGATAAAAAAACAAGGAAACCTGCTAAAAAAATTTGATATGTATTTTTTGTCTAAAT
>NZ_JAFHKK010000012.1 GCF_016937535.1 Sulfurospirillum tamanense
TATTGATGGGTTTAAAAACATAAACGACAGTTTTGAACACAGTGTTGGAGACAAACTGCTCATCGCTTTTGTCAAAAGGGTGCAATATCTTTTGGGCTATCGCTCCTCAATAGGCAGATTAAGCGCGGATCAATTTGTTGTATTTAAAAAAGTGGACTCTTTTGAAAGCAGCGGACATAAGATTAAAACCATGCTAGATGAGCTACAAAAACCCTTTGAAATAGAAGATAAACAAATCAGTATCACTGTAAGTATTGGGGCGAGTTTGGCGCCAACGGATGGACGCAGTGGGGCATTGTTGATTAAAAATGCGGATACGGCAAGGCACAAAGTAAAGCAAGAGGGCAGGAGTGGCTACACGTTTTTTAAAGACGAAATGACGCGACTCTCTTATGAGCGTGTTTTGATGATAAACGCCCTTCGTGAGGCGATAGAAAAAGAAGATTTTACGCTTTTTTATCAGCCTCTTCAGGAGCTAAATTCGGGCAAGATTGTGGGTGTTGAGGGGTTGTTGCGCTGGGAGAGCGAAGCTTTTGGGTCGGTTGCTCCTGCTAAGTTTATCCCTCTTGTGGAAGAGACAAAACTCATTGTTCCGTTGGGTGCTTGGGTCATTAACGAAGCATGCCGGCAACTTGCATTGTGGAAAGAAAACCCCTTAACCAAGACGCTCACGCTTGCTATTAATATTTCAGGAGTACAACTTTACCACTGTGATCTTTTCAAAATACTCCAACACGCTGTGCATACGTTTAAGATAGACCCGCATCTTTTGAAACTTGAAATCACCGAATCGACCATGATGAACGCTTCCAATGAGACGGTGGGGCTCTTGCAAAAAATCAAAAACATGGGCATAGCGCTTAGTATTGATGATTTTGGGACGGGGTACTCTTCTCTTGCAAGGCTCAAAAAACTCCCCGTGGATGTGCTCAAAGTCGACAGGAGTTTTACGGTGGATATTCCCCAAGACCAAGATGCGTGCATGTTGGCAAAATCCATTTTGTCCATCGCAAAGCAGATGCGACTTGGCGTGATTGTTGAAGGAGTTGAGACCAAAGAGCAACGCGCGTTTTATGAAAAAGAGAAGGGCTGTGTCCTTCAGGGGTACTTCCTTGCTAAACCCATGCCCATAGAGGCGCTAGAAGAGTGGCTAAAAAACCACGTATAATCCCTTACATGTAAAGGAACTTTATGCGGTGTGATACGTTAACCTCGTTTATGGTGATGGATATTGTGCGCGAAGCCTCACAGTACGACGACGCGATTCATTTTGAGATAGGACAACCCGACCTTGCACCCTCGCCAAAGGTGCTAAGTGCTTTGCAAGAGGCAATAGGAAAAACGGCGTACACGGAGAGCTTGGGATTGTTGGCGCTGAGGCAAAAAATCGCACGTTATTATGCTGTGACTCATGGCGTGGACGTGCCCAGTGAACGCATCGTGCTCACTCCTGGCACGAGTGGGGCTTTTGTGATTGCTTATGCGCTAGCGCTTTCTAAGGGAGAGCGGCTTGGCCTGAGCGACCCTTCGTATCCGTGCTATAAAAACGTGGCGCAGGTGCTGGACATAGAGCCTTATTTTATGCCCATTTCCAAAGAAGACAGCTACCAGCTAACGCCTTTACATGTAAAGGGAAAAGGGCTGCATGCCTTGCAAATTTCTTCCCCCGCAAACCCTACAGGCAATCTTTATGACCCGAACACTTTAAGCGCACTAATCGCTACATGTAAAGAAGAAAAAATAGCCTTTATTTCTGATGAACTGTATCATGGATTGACCTATGGAACAAAAGCACATACGGCGTTGGAGTTTGACAAGGACGCGTATGTGATTAATGGATTTTCCAAGTACTACTGTTTGCCGGGATTTCGCTTGGGGTGGGTGATTGTTCCTCAAAACAAGGTTAGAGAGGCGGAGAAGTTGGCGCAAAATCTCTTTATTTGCCCTGCAACATTAAGCCAATATGCTGCCCTTGAAGCGTTTGACGCGGCGCATTTGGAGAACGTACGCAGGGTATTTGAGGAACGACGTGATTATCTCTATGGCGCTCTTTCCCCTCTTTTTTCTATCGACGCAGCACCCGAGGGGGCTTTTTATCTGTGGGCAGATGTCTCCAAATACACAGACGACAGTACTGCTTTTGCCAAAAAAATGTTAGAAGAAATTCACGTGGCAGTAACGCCTGGAGCGGATTTTGGCACAAATCAAACGCATTTATACGTGCGTTTTGCCTACACGCGAGACATTGCACATATGAAAGAAGGGGTGGCACGCATCAAAAAATGGCTTGGGAGGCACCTGCCTCCCAAGCACTAAGTTCTAAACTGAGAAAGTTTGGTGTTGAGGGTTTCACTCATGGTGCTGAGGTGGTTGGCGGCACTGCTCATCTCTTCCACACTGCGCGCATTTTCGCCCGAAAGGGTGTTGATTTGGCCAATGGTTTCGATAACCTCTTTTACCTTCTCGCCACTTTGGACGTAATCATTGACCGTGGATTCGCTCATAGTGATAGCTTTTTTCATCACTTGGGCCATTTGAGAGATTTTTGCCTCTACGGTTTGAGAGACAGAAGCTAACTCTTCCACTTTTTTAGCGTTTGTGTTCATGCCTTCGCTAGATTCGGTGATGGATTGGACGATGACATTGATGGTAGCGTTAATCTCGGTGAGGGATTTTTGAGTGCGTTCTGCCAGTTTCCGTACTTCATCGGCCACAACAGCAAAGCCACGTCCGTGCTCTCCTGCGCGCGCCGCTTCGATGGCAGCATTGAGGGCGAGTAAGTTGGTTTGTTCAGCGATGTCAGAGATGACGGTGAGAATGTCTTTGACTTGACTCGCTTCACTGCTTAAATGTTCAATGCGGCGTGCCATTTCAATTTCATTATGGGCGCTGTGTTGGATTTCGCTATTGAGGTGCAAGATAGACTCATTGGCTTCGCCAACATACCCAAGGGCCTTGGAGAGCTCCTCTTTGTTGGTTTTGGCTTTTTCAATGGAGGTTTGCATCTCGTTGCGAATGTGCTTGGATTGTTCGGTGGTGGTGCTGACAAGGTGGGTTGTCTCTTCGACGCGCTTGCCTGTTTGCATGGTGGTGGAAGAAAATTCATTGGCAATGGAAGAGTTTTCACTAGAGACAGATTTAATTTCTGTAATAGTGGTGCGTACTTTTTCAATGAAATGGTTAATCTGCTCGCTCACAAGGGCCACTTCATCATCTCCTTTGACGGCCATTTTGCGGGTCAAGTCGCCTTCACCCGAAGCGATGTCTTTAACATTGTCGCGCAAAGCATTAAGAGGCTTGGCAATCATGCGTTGGGCCAAAAAGGTGTTAATGGCAACCAGTAAAAGGGTGAGGATAATAATGCCAATGATTAGGGTTTTTTCAATCTCATAAACCACGGCCATAAATTCATCCATATTTGCACTTGCCACAATAACCCAGTTGAGTTTTTCAAAAGCAGAAGTAATATAAAACTTATGAGTCCCTTGGTAGGTGTCTTCAAAGCTCCCTCCAATGTTGGCCATGATTTTGCTATAGGTTTGGAGACTATCGGCAGGTTTTCCCTCAAGAGTTGGGTGAATTTCTACGACATTGGTGCGGGTGTTTAGGATGTAGTAGTAGCCATTTTCGCCAATCTTAATCTCTTTGAGGCTTTGCTTAACGCCTTGAAATGCATCGGTGAAATTGTACCCAATAAACAAGATACCAATAAGCTCTTTTTCAGGATTGTAGATAGGGGAGTAGCGGGTCATGTAGTCTTTGCCAAATAAGCGGGCAATGCCGATGTAGGTTTCTCCTTTTATGATGGGCGCGTAAGCGGGAGAGTTTTTGCCCAGAAACGTTCCCATGGCACGGTCACCGTTTTCTTTGCGCAAAGAAGTGGTGATGCGTAAAAAATCATCCCCTACTTTGGCAAACACTGTTGCTACAGCGCCACTGCCTGCGGTAAAGTCATCTACAACCGTAAAATCGTTGTTTAAAATGGTGGGCCCACTGATCATCGCAGGTACATCGATGCCTGCAACGGGAACATTCATGCTTTGGACTTGGTTGAAAGTGTTATAGCGCCCAAAGGATTGCTCTAAAACAGAGTAAAGGACATTGGTACTGCTAAGGCTTTCGTTGTAAAACACGTCAAGCATTTTATTGGCCATGACAAGATTTTCACTGATGCCATTTTTAGCATCTTCTGCAATTTGGCTCTTAAGGACATAGTCTAGATAAAGTACGTTGCCGCCCATGGCAAGCACAAGAATAAAGGCAAGAAAAGTAGAGATTTTCCCCCCGATAGTTTTAAAATAATTCACAACAACCCTCCTACGGAACAATGATGATAATTTTAAAAAGTATATCCTAAATGACAAGCATATGACAAGAAATTTTACGTGTAAGGCGTATTACCGCGAAAGAGCGAAGCCTATGCTAACCCGATTGGTCAGTTTGTCGTAATCAATTAAGCTTTCACCATAACCATAGTAATACTGAATAAACCCAAAAACACCAGATTCTAGAAGTGGGAAGCTCCACTCTAGGGCTACGCCACTACGGTTGTTGGAGGTGTGGAGGTTGTTGGTGAGTGTGGCTTTAAAGAGATTTTTCCCCTTGGGGTAGAGCAAGGTAAGGTCGCCGTAGCCGAGGTAATCATGAATGTCAGGATTGTCATCTTTGTCTGATTCGCGCAAGCGGTACCATACTCTTGGGGTTACAAAAACGGTACCAATTTGTAAAATCGTGCTGGCATACAAGCGGTCCCAGGAGCGGGATTTTTGGCCATCTTGGCCGTTGGATTGGTGAAGATAACCAAATTTAAAGGCTTTAAAGGTGCTTCCATCGCCCTTGTAAGGAACGGTTACAAAAAACTCAGGCTGGTAGTTGGTTTCCCGAAAAGGGGAGGACTCTTGGAGGATTTGCCACCACGCAGTTTGGGTGTAGCCAAAAGAGTAGCTCTCGTCTAGCCCAAGCCAATCATGCCCTAGCTCTTTTTGAAAACTAAACTGAAATTTTGTCTCGGTTTTCTTACGGCCACTGCTTGCGCGCCCGTCATAGCTAAAGGGGGCAAGGTAATTGGTGTGGTAGGGGATGAGTCCAAATGTTCCAGAGATCATTTGAAGGATGGTCTCTTGGGCGTCCCCGTCTTCAATAGGGTCAAGGTGCGCACTGTAGGCCTTGGCGCGCTCGTATTGGCGCACATAAGGCGGTATGGCTTGAAGCCTCTTTTCAAGGGCTGCAGGAGTTTCCTTGGGTTGAGGCGAGGCTGGATTTGTTGAAGCTAGGGCGGCTTTTTTGTACCACTCCATGGCATTTTGAATGTCGCCTTTGGCTTCGTACTCGCGCGCTATTTCGATCATATCAGACTGGGCAAACGCAACACAAGCTCCCGCAAAGAGTGCTAAAAATAGTATAAGCTTGGGCATTAGTACTCGTAATCTACTACTTTGGTTTGGGTGTTGATGGATTTTAAAAACGTTACGACCTCTACATGTACAGGGTCGACAGCGTAGCGTGCTAAATCCTCTTTGGTGTAAAAATCTGTGATGAGTGCCAAATCAAACGCGCGCTCTTGGTCGCAAAAATTCACGCCTACTTCGATGTGGCTTAAGTAAGGAATCTTGCCCTGCATGCTCATGATGCGCGCTTTTACAGCCTCTTTGTTGGCCTCAGAGTTGTCTTCGAGTTTAAAAAAAACGATGTGTTTAATCATGGGTTACTCCTTTTTTCAAGTAGGATAGCACAAGAAAGGTTAAAGGTCGCATGTAATCTACAGCGCCGCTTCGTATTCGTGCGGGTGGTTGAGGTTGGTAAAGGGCGCGGTTTCATCAAATTCCACATACACCGCGTTGGCGCGTTCTAGTAAGATACCCAGTTTATGGTCTCCTTGGCAGGCCAAAGTGTTGGCAAGAGGAGCAAGGGAGCTGTGGTAGAGGCCACACAAAGGGTGGCGGGTGTGCGGGTCGCGGGGGATGAGTGCGTTGGCGTGGGTGGCTTGGGCGGCCTTCCATAGGGCCTCAATGTGTTTTTTTTCCACAAACGGGGCGTCCACACTCAGGCAAAAAACATAGGTGTCAGTAAAGTGTTCTAACACCGAAGAAAGCGCGACCATGGGTGAAAAGCTCTCTTGTTCGGTGTCTAAAATGAGCGAAAATTCTCCGTTAAATTTGTCGGTTTTGGTGCTTACATGTAAGGAGCTAAACAGCGGCAAAAGGCGGGAGGCTTGGTAGTGGGTGAGGGTGGCGTGTCCGTGAAAAGGGAGCAAGGATTTGTCTTGCCCCATGCGCGAACTTTTTCCCCCGGCGATGATGACACAGGGGAAGGGAAACATTATAAATCCCTTGGGTCGGCGATTTTCCCAGCAATGGCAGAAGCGGCTGCTACTGCGGAGTTGGCCAAATAAATCTCACTGGTGCGGTCTCCCATGCGGCCCACAAAGTTGCGGTTGGTGGTGGCCACACAACGCTCTCCTTTGCCTAAAATCCCCATGTAGCCACCAAGACATGCGCCGCAGGTGGGGTTGGAAAACACGCCGCCTGCTTCGATGAAGATGTCTACGAGCCCTTCTTTTTGGGCTTGTTGGGCGATTTTTTGGGTCGCTGGGGTGATGATGAGGCGGGTTTTGCGCGCCACACGTTTACCCTTTAAAATCTCCGCGGCGATGCGTAGGTCGCTGATGCGTCCGTTGGTGCAACTGCCGATGAAAACTTGGTCGATGGCCAAATCGTCTTTGACTGCTTGGCGCACGCTTTTGCCATTACTGGGCAAGAACGGATACGCGATAACAGGGTCAAGGTTGCTCACGTCCACTTCGAGGGTTTGCACATACGTCGCGTCGGCGTCAGAATAAAAATACTTGGGCTGACGGGGTAAAGTTTTGTCCGCTAAAAAGGCTTTGGTGATCTCATCTGCAGCGATGATGCCGTTTTTGGCACCCGCTTCGATGGCCATGTTGCACAAACTAAAGCGGTCGTCCATCTTTAAATGTGCAATAGCATCGCCCATGAATTCGAGGCTTTTGTACAGGGCGCCGTCCACCCCGATTTGGCGGATGATTTCAAGGATGAGGTCTTTGCCGTAAATGTGCTGACCAGGTTTTCCTGTAAAGACCACGCGGATGGCTTCGGGTACTTTAAACCAGTTGCGCCCTGTAATCATCGCATAGGCCAAATCCGTCGAACCCATGCCCGTAGCAAAGGTGCCAAGGGCGCCGTGGGTACAGGTATGGCTGTCTGCGCCGATGATGACGTCGCCTGGGACGATGAGTCCTTTTTCAGGCAAAAGGGCGTGTTCGATACCCATGTCTTTTTCGTCAAAATAGTGCTTCAAGTCGTGCTTGTAGGCAAACTCACGGCTGATTTTAGCTTGGTTGGCACTAGCGATGTCTTTGGCGGGAATGTAGTGGTCCATGACGATGGAAAAACCGTCGGGATTGGCCAGTGTGGTCGCGCCACTTTCTTCAAAGGCACGGATGGAAATGGGCGTGGTGATGTCGTTGCCGATGACCATGTCGATGGGGCTTTGGACGATTTGGCCAGCTTTTGCTTCAAGGGCACAGTGGTCGGAGAAGATTTTTTCGGTGATGGTTTGTTGCATGGGAACCTCGTTAATGGCGATGCGCGTGCCTAGTGTCTCTCATTTGGGAAAGTTGCGTTTTTTCCTGCGGAGCGCTAAAGCGGTCTCTTTGGATGGCAAAACTCGGCTACGCCTCAAACAGTTGCCATCCATCCCAAGGGACCAGACACCCCTTTAGCTAAAAACGCAAATCCCTGCTTCGTGCCACTAGGCACACGTTTAAAAATTGGGTCGATTCTAGCAAAGTTTGGTTTAAAAGCGGGTATAATCGCGTTATAAACCCTCAATAATAGTTTAGCGCCTCGCCCAAAAGAAGGATGTATAGAAGTGAAACAGTATCAACTCCAAGAACTTGCCCAGTATTTATCCCACTTTCGTAAAATCCACGTTATCGAACGGGTGGATGATATGGTGCTTAAAATCGTGTTTGACCGACACGAGCCGCTTTTTTTTGACCTGCGCCGTGGGGATGCCCATGTGTTTATGTGTGAAGATTTTAAACGTGCCAAAGTCTATGGTGCGCCTTTTGATGTGTTGCTACGCAAGTATTTTGCCAAGGCGACACTCTTACATGTAGAGGTGCCCGAGGGCAATCGCATTATGCGTTTACATGTAAGTGCTAGCAACCAGTACAAGGCGAGCGAATACGTGTTGCAGTTGGAGTTTACGGGGCGCAATACCAATGTCATTATGTTAGACACCCAAGAGATCGTCCAAGAAGCGTTGCGGCACATTGACGCGAGTGTTTCGTTTCGTTCGGTCAAGGTTGGGGAGCCTTTGTTAGCGCTTCCACCGCGGGAATTTTCAGAAACCAAAGCCCCTTTTGTGTTGCCCGAAGCACTTTTTGAAGCGTATGAAGAGCGCAACAGCGCCAGACTTACCCAGGCGATTTCCCTTAAAAAAGCGCAATTGGCGAAAAAACTGGAGCGTTTTCGTGCACACTTGGGAAAACTTGAAAGCGAAGAAGAGTTAGAAGCAAAAGCCCAAGTGTTGTACTACGAGGGTTCTTTGGTGTTGGCTAATTTACACCGCATTCCGCCGTATGCACCGCAGGTTGAAGTGGAAGATTTTGAGCAAAAGCCGTACACATTGAACCTTCCTCCAAACGCCAGAACGCCCCAAGAAGCGGCCAATCTACTCTTTTCTCAGGCAAAAAAACTGCGCCAAAAAGCCAGTTCGCTGCACATCGAACGGGAAAATCTAGAAGGAAAGATTGCCTTTTGGGAGCGCCTTGATGGGGTGCTTGGGCGCGCTAAGAGTGTAGAAGAGTTGAACATTTTATTGCCCAAGCAAACCCACGCCAAAAAGACCCAGCGGGAAAATCTTTCGTATGAGAGTTTTTACATCGAAGGCCACAAGGTCATGGTGGGAAAAAACGAAAAAGGAAACATTGCCCTGCTTAAGGAGGCGAAAAAAAGTGATGTATGGTTACATGTAAAGGATATGCCCTCTTCTCATGTCATTATCCGTACCGATAAGCAAAGTGTGCCCTCTCAAGTGCTCTCTTTTGCAGCAAAGTTATGCGTAGAATTTAGCCAGACTCAAGGGGGAAATTATTTGGTCGATTATACACCCAGACGAAATGTCAAAATGGTGCAAGGTGCCCTTGTGCATTATGTGGAGTATCAGACGCTAAGCGTCACAAAGGAGTAGTCCATGGCTGTTAGTCCCATCGGTGGAATGGTGTACGCGAACCAAAGCCTTCCTATGGCTGCTTCAAAGCAAATGGATTTTCAAACGCGCATGGAAGCACAAAACCTCGCCGCTGGCGTAGCCGCCAACGAAAAAGACAAAGAAGTGCAAGCGGTGCGTCCCACCGAAGAAACCCATAAAATCGACCCCGAAAGAGAGCACGAGCAAAAGAAAAAAGACCAAGAAGCTGGTGCTGATGAGAGCCAAGTGTTTCGCAAAAAACATGAAGAGGACGAAGAGGATTTGCCTCCTCCGCCCCGTCTTTTAGACATTACCATTTAGCCATGCTTTTAGCAAATCCTCACCTTAGCTTTGGTAAGATGCCGTAAACTTCCCCTCTCCAAAGGACGTCCCATGAATGAAAACACCCTTGAGCGCATTGTGACAGGCGTTGTTATGCTTGTTGTTGCCGTTCTTTTGGCACTTGTAGATAGCTTTTTGGTAACGTGGTTTATGTTGGGACTAATCTACTTGATTGCCTTTCGCGAAGCGTGCAAACTGTTCCAAACAGAAAATACGACGATTTATGTCCTTGCTCTTGGTTTGTGGATTGTGGCAGGTTTTAGTGCCGCCCCAGAATACCTAGGCGTGCTTGTGGTGCTTGGTCTTGTGGCAATGATGGCACACCAAAAAGAGATGGATACGTCCATTTTAAAGCCTTTTTTGTACCCCACAATGTCTATGCTCTTTTTACTCTCATTGTACGTGAGTGCAGGAATGCCAGCACTTATTTGGCTTGTACTTATTGTGGCACTGACCGATACAGGTGCATTTATTGTAGGTAAAAACTTTGGCAAAACCTCTTTTTCGCCCACTTCTCCCAATAAAACATGGGAAGGAGTTGTGGGGGGTATTGCTGTGGCGACATTGGCAGGAGCATTTTTTGGGATGGCTTCGGTAGGTTTTTTAAGTGCTTTGATGATTGCTTTTTTAACCAGTGCTGCTTCTGTATGGGGAGATTTGTTTGAGAGTTACCTCAAGCGTGAAGCGGACGTGAAAGATAGTGGGACGATTTTCCCAGGACATGGGGGGATGCTTGACCGGCTTGATGGTTACCTTTTTGGAGGGATTGTGTTGTTTGTGTTGCTCAAAAGTTTTGCATAACCGATGGTTGTATTAGGCAGCACAGGGTCTATTGGGGTTAATGCCCTGCACATTGCCAAGGCGCACGGTTTACATGTAGAAGGGCTGTGTGCGGGCCGTAATGTCGCGCTGTTAAACGAACAAATCAACGCCTTTAATCCTAAGTTTGTCGTCATTGGCGAGGCCGCGCTAGCCCATCAGGTTGCTCATCCTAATGTTTGGGTGGGGGAAGAGGGCATCATGCGGATGCTTGAAGAGGCTAAAAGCCCCCTCGTGGTCAATGCCTTGGTGGGCTTTTTGGGTTTAAAGCCCACCCTAAAAGCCCAAAGCCTAGGCAAAAAAGTCGCCTTGGCCAACAAAGAGTCCTTAGTGGCCGCGGGGGCATTTTTAGACACAAGCGCCATCGTGCCCATTGACAGCGAACATTTTGGCCTGTGGTATTTGCTCTCGCACCGCCCCATGAAACGCCTGTGTATCACCGCAAGCGGGGGTGCTTTTCGGGACACACCCTTGGACCAACTTCCTCACATGCGCCCCCAAGATGCCCTCAAGCACCCCAACTGGTCCATGGGGCAAAAAATCACCATCGACAGCGCCACCATGGTTAATAAGCTTTTTGAACTCTTAGAAGCGCAGTGGCTCTTTACATGTAAGGCTTACGACGCTTTCATTGAAACCAAATCCATCATCCACGCACTCATCGACTTTGAAGATGGCAGTTCCACAGCCCACATTGCGGGGACAAGCATGCAACTGCCCATCGCCTTTGCCCTCTTGGGTGAAGTGAAAGAAGCAGTATTGCCAAGCGTGGATTTGACCCAAGTGGGAAGCTTGGAGTTTCGCTCCATTGACCCTGCGCGTTATCCTGTGTGGGAGCTTAAAAATGCGCTTTTGGAAAACCCAAAACTGGGTGCGGTGGTGAATGCCGCCAACGAAGCCATGATGACCCATTTTTTAGAAGGACGGTGTGGGGTAGTGCAAATGGCCAGAGGCATTGTGCAAGCCTATGAAGCCTATGAAACACAAGAGCCCCAAGCTTTAGAGGATGTGTTTGCGTTAGACAAAGAAGTGCGTGCATTTTGTAAAAATCCAATTTTTTAAGAGGTGTTGATGAGCAAGATTGCCTACCGTTTTACGCTCAAGGAGAGCATTGTTGGCTTGCAGTTTTTATTTGTTGCCTTTGGGGCCTTGGTGTTGGTGCCACTTCTGACGGGACTTGACCCAAATGTAGCACTGTTTACTGCGGGGATTGGGACACTGATTTTTCAGTTTGTTAACCGCCAAAACGTACCGCCGATTTTCTTGGCTTCCTCTTTTGCGTTTATCGCACCCATTATTTATGGGGTGCAAACATGGGGCATCGCAGGGACAATGTCGGGCCTAATTGCAGCGGGTGTATTTTACATTTTGCTAAGCTTCCTCGTGCGGGTGCGCGGGTCGGAGTTTTTGCACCGCTTGTTGCCAGCGGTGGTCGTGGGGCCAGTGATTATGACCATTGGGCTTATTCTTTCGCCTGTGGCTGTGAACATGGCTCTTGGAAAAACAGGTGATGGTGCTGTTCAGCTTGTGCCCCAAACACCCTCGATGATTATCGCCTTTATCACCTTAGCGGTGACAATCATGGTTACGCTCAAAGGGACAGGGATTTTTCGCTTGCTTCCTATCTTTTTTGGGATCATTACAGGGTATGTGGTGGCGTTGGCGTTGGGTGTTGTGAGTTTTGATTCTTTTTACAATGCACCGTTGTTTGCCATGCCCGCTTTTGTATTTCCTGAGTTTAACCTTGAAGCCATTATCTTCATCTTGCCTATTGCTATTGCCCCTGCGGTGGAGCACGTGGGCGATATGTTGGCCATTAGTAATGTTACCAAGGAAGATTACCTTAAAAAACCAGGCCTTCAAAATACCCTTTTGGGTGATGGTTTAGCCACTTCTGCGGCGTCGCTTTTGGGTGGCCCACCTAATACAACCTATTCCGAAGTCACGGGTGCGGTGACCATCACCAAAGCCTTCAATCCTGCCATCATGACATGGGCGGCGATTTTTGCCATTGTCCTTGCGTTTGTGGGGAAACTTGGTGGTTTGTTGGCGACTATTCCTGTGCCAGTAATGGGCGGCATTTTGCTCTTGTTGTTTGGGATTATCACGGCTGTGGGCATGGAAACGCTCATTAAAGAGAAGGTTGATTTAGCCGATCCGCGTAACATGATTATCGTTTCCATCATTCTTGTGTTTGCCATTGGCGGGATGACCTTTAATTTTGGCGGTGTGGGGTTTAGTGGGATTGGACTTGGGGCAATTGTGGGGATTTTACTTAACCTCGTGTTGCCAAAAACAAAGCATTTTGACGGCTACTAGCACGTAAAAGAGGGGGCATGTGCCCCCTTAGTGTTTTTGTATCACCATCCGAATGAGGTAGCGCTCTTCTTTTAAACCCTTTCCATGAGTGATCAAGGAGAGCTCTTTACCTAATTTAAGAAGACGGCAAGGTAAGCTTTCAAAAAGCGTATACAGAGCAATGAGCCCGTAAGGCTCTATGGCGGGATCTGCATGAGCTGAGGGTTTGCCATCCCCTATGACCTCTCCTATTAAAATACCTTTTGGCGCCAATGAAGAGAGGATTTTTTCAAATAAAAACGTGTGCTTGGAGCTAGAGAGTTCAAGCTCTCCTAAAACAATCGCATCATAAGTGTGGGGAAGTTGCCAGTATTCGATGCGTGTATGGCGAGTGATAATAAACAATCCTTCTTTACTGGCCTCTTCTTGCAGGTGAACAAGCTCTGCATTGTTCGCATCCAAGACCTCTACATGTAAGCCCATTTTTGCAACCAAAAGAGCATTTTTGGTATGGTTTTTCCCCAAAAAAAGAACCCTACTTCCTGCTGGTATAGCGCTGAGGTTTGCCATGGCAAAATTGTACGGTTCGGTACGCCTGTCTAGGGTCATGGTTTAGCCCATCGGATATAAAATAGCTTGCTGCACTTCATGCAAGGCACGCAAGAGCTCTGGGTTAAGGCTTACATGTAAAGCCGCCAAAGTTTCATCCAACTGCCCTGCGTGGGTCGCTCCGATGATGGAAGAAGCTACAAAGGGGTGTTGCATACTCCAAGCGGTTGCCATGGTGGTGAGGTTTAGTCCGTATTCAGTGGCGATGGTTTGGTAGCGCGCCGTGGCTTCGAGGGTTTTAGTGTTGACAAAGCGTCCAGCTTGGGCTTGAAGGCGTGGGTTTTGGTGGTTCACATACTTGGCAAAGCGCGCGGTTGGCGGGAAAAATCCACCATTGTATTTGCCCGTAAGCACCCCGCCAGCCAAGGGCGAATAGGGTAACAAGGAAATGGACTCTTTTTCACACACGGTGCTAAGTTCATCTAAAAAGCGCGGGTTGAGCAGGGAAAAATTGTTTTGAATGGATTCAAAGCGCGTTAAACCTTTGAATCTAGCGGTTTCGTTGGCTTTAGTGAGTCCGTATGCGGAGTCGTTGGAAGTCCCAATGACACGGATTTTCCCTGCTTTGACCAGTTCATCCAATACAGATAAGCTCTCTTCAATGGGCACGGTTTGGTCGGGCCAGTGGATTTGGTAGAGATCGATATAATCGGTTTTTAGGCGTTTTAGGCTTCCCTCAAGGGCGCGGGTGATGTGAAAGCGGTCGATGGCGGTAAGGCCGTGGCGAATGGGCGGAACAAACCACCCGTTCGCAGCACCTGCGACCTTGGTGGCAAGGATGATGGAGTCGCGCGGTTTGGTTTTAAGCCATTCGCCCACAATCTCTTCCGTGCGCCCCGCAAGTTCACCACTTGGAGGTACAGGGTAAAGCTCGGCGGTGTCAAAAAAGTTAATGCCCGCGTCGTAGGCTTTGTCTAAAATTTTAAAGGCTTCTTTTTTATCGCATTGGGTTCCAAAGGTCATGGTGCCCATGCACAGCGGGCTGACTCTTAATCCACTTTTGCCAACATAACGGTAATTCATGGTGCTCCTTAATTCTGGCGGTATAATTGTAACAAAAAACTCAGCATCTGCGTGGTATACTAAGCCTTTTTACTCAAATACCACTACAAATGAGTTTAACCCAATGCACCGACGCACCTTTTTGGGACTGGTAGCCGCTAGCGCTGCCTCCATGGCTTTTGCCCAAGAGTCTTCCCCTGCTTCTGTCTTTTTGCATGTTGATGAGTTGGCTGATTTTGAATCAGCAAGACAACGTTTGGACCGTGTAAGTCGATACGTAGGGTTTGGCAATTTCAATATCATTAGCTTCGACTTAGTGTTGCATTATGCCCGTAATGTGAGCAAAATCGGTGCTTTTACGCCCAGCGAGCTCGTACTTTTTGAAAGACTTTTTTACGATGCAACGGAGCCTTATGGGTTTTTTGGACAGCGTACGTGTGAAGCACTTACTGCTGTTATTTCAGAAAAAGAGGTCTATAAGGTGCCTCGGTCTGGACATTATTTGTTTCAAGGCGAAGCACTGCATGCCTTTGAGCGTTTGCAAAAAGACGTAGGCCCCACGCTGGTGTTGACTTCTGGTGTACGCAGTGTTGCTAAGCAAATGAGCCTCTTTTTGGACAAAATCAGTGCGTGCGAGGGCAATATTTCCCTTGCTGCTAAATCCATCGCTCCTCCAGGACATTCGTACCATAGCATTGGCGATTTTGATGTGGGAAAAAAAGGGTTTGGGTATTTGAACTTTACTGAAGAGTTTGCCAAGACAGATGAGTTTTTGACACTCCAGCAGTTGCCTTACGTGCGCACCCGCTATCTTCCTAGAAACCCTGATGGGGTCTGGTTTGAGCCGTGGCACATTCAGATTATTAAGACGGTGTAGGCGTGATTTTAAGCATTGAAAGCAGTTGTGATGATAGCTCTATTGCGTTAACGCGCCTTGAAGATTGCCAGTTAGTCTTTCACAAAAAAATCTCTCAAGAACTCGACCATGCTAAGTACGGCGGCGTGGTGCCCGAACTTGCCGCAAGGCTTCACGCGGAAGCGCTTCCAAAGATTCTCGAAGAAACCACGCCTTATTTGCAAGAAGTCAAAGCCGTTGCGGTAACGACAGAGCCTGGTCTTTCGGTGACCTTGGTGGAGGGTTTGGTGATGGCAAAGGCACTGTGTATTGCTCTAGATGTGCCGTTGCTTCCCATTAACCACCTGCATGGGCACATTTATTCGCTTTTTTTAGAACAACCTGCTGTGTTTCCCTTGGGGGTATTGCTAGTCTCAGGGGGCCATACGCAGCTCTTACATGTAAAGGCGCATGGGAACATAACCTGTTTGGCCACCACCATGGACGATAGTTTTGGTGAAAGTTTTGATAAGGTTTCTAAAATGCTTGGCCTTGGGTATCCAGGTGGGCCTGTAGTAGAAAAAATGGCAAAACAAGGTGATGCGAAGCGGTTT
Source organism: Sulfurospirillum tamanense (assembly GCF_016937535.1). NCBI lineage: Bacteria > Pseudomonadati > Campylobacterota > Epsilonproteobacteria > Campylobacterales > Sulfurospirillaceae > Sulfurospirillum > Sulfurospirillum tamanense. Next base: position 15,736 of record NZ_JAFHKK010000012.1, read on the forward strand.
AATTTTACCGTGCCGTTGTTGCGTACTCCCAAGTTGGCATTTAGCTATTCGGGCCTAAAAAACCAAGTGCGTTTGGCTATTGAGGAGTTGGGAGAAAAAAGAGACGAGCAAGACACCTGTGATGTTTGCGCCAGTTTTCAAGCTACCGCCACAGCCCATTTACTTAACAAACTTGAACGGGCGTTTAAAGCCCACCCTTTTGAGTGTTTTGCAGTAGTGGGAGGGGCAAGTGCCAATCTTTATCTGCGCACTCACTTGGAAAAACTGGTAGAAAAGTACCGCATGCCGCCTTTGATGGTCGCACCGTTGGTCTATTGTTCGGACAATGCCGCAATGATTGGACGGTGTGGGGTGGAGGCGTACAAACGTGGGGAGTTTGTGGGATTGGATGATGTGCGCGTAAACCCTAAAGTGGCTTTTTAAAAGGGTGCAGGGAGATTGATAATTTTGATTTCAAGCTCTAGTAAGATGCCTGTTTCGGCTAAAACCGTCGCTTTGGCCTCTTGGATGAGTGCAATCGCTTCTTCATAAGTACCTCCGCCAAGGTTGACAAGAAAATTGGCGTGTTGTGGGCTAAAAGCCATGCCTCCGCGTTGTTTTCCTCGAAAGCCCACCGCCTCTAAAAGCCTGCCCGCGCTCTCGTTTGGTGGGTTTTTAAAACAACTTCCAGCACTTGGGTCTTTGGGCTGATTGGCACGCATCTGGCGAAACTGTTCTGCTAAATCCCTATCAAACCCCTCTTTACATGTAAAGGTTGCCTCAAAGACATTATCAGGGAGATAGGCGTAGCGGTAGCCGTGTTTAATTGTTGCCTTTTTCACCCATCCTTTGTGGGTGCGCACCGCTACAAGGGGATTGAAAATCTCCCATCCTTTTAATCCCGCATTCATGGCAAGCATCCCGCCAAGAGTGCCAGGGAGTTGTTGCATAAACTCAAACCCGCCAAGGTCATGTTTTTTGGCAAAAGAAAAGAGCTTGCCGCTGGGGGTTGCAGCCCCTACATGTAAAACTCCATTGTCTAGGCGAATAAAATCAAACGTTTTGCTAAGCATTGCAAGGGGAGGGGGCGTGGGGCCAATGAGAAGGTTATTGGCCCCACCAATGATAAAACGCTCTAAAGGGCCAGCTTCTTCCACAACAAGCACGTCAACCTTTGGTCCAATCCGCAGGTTAGAAAAGGTCGAAAAATCGACAGTTTTAACCATCAGTGTACAAAAGTGGGAATCATGTTAAACACCCGAGTGGTAAATTCAATCATCATGTTCATCATCCATGGCATGGCAAAGATGATGACGGTAACCACGAGCAAGATTTTAGGCACAAAGCTTAGGGTCATTTCGTTGATTTGGGTGGTGGCTTGGAAAATACTAATGGCAAGACCCGCTAAAAGCCCCGCCATGAGCATGGGTAGGGCTAACGAGAGGGCGATTTTAAAGGTTTGAACGCCTAGGCCAATGAGTGTAGATTCCACTAGCTAAACCTCGCTGTTTCGTAGTGGGAAGGGATGAGGTAATCGTGCACATCCAAAGGCACGTCGTAAACACCGTGGTCAAAACCCAGTTTAAAAAGATGGTTAATGGCGCTTAGTTGGGTTTCGTTCATGGAAACAGAGGCGTCATTGGCATACATGGAAAGGTAAGTTTCAAGCTTTGAAGCGTCAACTCGAAAAAGCCCCCGTTCTAGTAGCATACGTGAAAGCAGCGGCTTAGAGACATTGCCAAGGCGCACAGCATCTGTTAGGGATTTTTCGTAAGCAATGGCCTTAACCAAAGGAAGTGAGCGGCGCAAGGCCATGCCTCCAAGGGGCAAAGGCATGCCCTCGCCTCCAAGGTCACACCATATGTCCCACAACTCTTTTTCGACTTCCAAACTCTCATCAAAGGTTAAAATACTCTCGTGAATCAACACGCCCGCATCTACTTCACCGCACAAAACGGCGGGCTCTATGTCTAAAAAGTTTTTATACACAACGCGTGCATCAGGATAAGCTAAGCGAAACAAAAGGGCATTGGTGGTGTATTTGCCACTGAGGGCCACTTTGAAATTGCGTTTGAGTTTAGCACCCTTTCGCTTAATGAGTTTTGGCCCATACCCCTCTCCAAAACTCACGGCTGTACGCAAAAGTGCGTAGTCGTTACGGATGTGTGGGTAAAGCCCAAAACTGATGGCAGTAATGTCGTAGGTCCCCTTCAGTGCCTCTTGGTTAAGGGTTTCGATGTCAAGAGCGATATTTTCAAAAGAGACTCCCTCAACACTCACCCAGCCAAGCTTGATGGCATAGTACATAAAAATATCGTCTGCATCGGGAGAATGAGCCACTGTAATCACGAACATCCTTTGAGAAAATTGGACCGATTGTAACACAGGTGGGCTAAAAATTACATTTCAAATTGCCATCTTTTTGAGGGCTATGGCCGTGCATGGGGTATAATCAGAAGTTTTTTAAAGCAAAGATGTTACAATCCCAACTACTCTCATAAAGGAATCTTATGGCTATGGATGAGAACAAACGCAAAGCACTTGAATTAACAATGAAGCAGATTGATAAGGCTTTTGGTAAGGGGGCGATTGTTCGTTTAGGCGACAAAGAAATCGAACCCATTGCCTCTATTGGAACAGGCTCGCTCGGGCTTGATATTGCCCTTGGAATCGGTGGAGTGCCCCGAGGTAGGGTTATTGAAATCTACGGTCCTGAGAGCTCAGGCAAAACAACCCTTGCTCTTCAAATTACGGCACAAGCCCAAAAAGCAGGCGGTATTTGTGCCTTTGTAGACGCAGAGCATGCACTGGATGTAAAGTATGCCCATAACTTAGGAGTCGATACGGAAAACTTGCTTGTTTCACAGCCAGATTTTGGCGAACAAGCCTTGGATATCGTCGAAACCCTTGCTCGCAGTGGCGCGGTGGATGTGATTGTCATTGACTCGGTGGCCGCTCTTACTCCCAAAAGCGAAATTGATGGCGACATGGGCGATGCCCACGTGGGGCTTCAAGCTAGGCTCATGAGCCAAGCTCTGCGTAAGCTCACAGGCGTGGTGCATAAGATGAACGTGACGATTATTTTTATCAACCAAATCCGCATGAAGATTGGGATGATGGGGTACGGCTCACCTGAGACCACCACGGGTGGCAATGCCTTGAAATTTTATGCCTCTGTACGTATCGATGTGCGTAAAATCGCAACCCTTAAACAAGGGGAAGACCAGATTGGTAACCGCGTTAAGGCTAAGGTCATTAAAAACAAAGTTGCCCCTCCTTTTCGCATCGCTGAGTTTGACATCATGTTTGGTGAGGGTATTTCGCGCGAGGGCGAGTTAGTGGATTATGGTGTAAAACTTGACGTGATTGACAAAAGCGGTGCGTGGTTTAGCTACAAAGACAAAAAATTAGGGCAAGGGCGTGAAAATGCCAAAGCACTTTTGAAAGAAAACAAAGAATTAGCAGAAGAGATTGAAGAAGCAGTTAAGCAGGCCATGGGGCTTAATCCTAGTGTCATGGTGGTTGGAGATGATGAACTTACGGAGGATGAGGCATGATTTTTATTGATGAAGTACGCGCAGATGAGGTATTGGATAGTCGAGGCAACCCTACGGTGCGAGCAACGGTGGTCTTGAGTGATGGCACGGTAGCCAATGCCATTGTGCCTAGTGGCGCAAGCACTGGCAAACGTGAGGCGCTAGAGCTTCGCGATCAAGATGAGCGCTACATGGGCAAAGGTGTACGCAAAGCAGTGGAAAATGTGAATGTGCAAATTGCTGATGAGATTACAGGAATGAGCCCTTTTAACCAAGCTGAAATTGATAGCACAATGAAAGCACTTGATGGTACAGAAAACTACTCTAATTTGGGCGCTAATGCGGTGCTGGGTGTCTCTATGGCTGTAGCGCGTGCGGCAGCTTCGAGCCTTGGGATGCCTCTTTACCGTTATTTGGGCGGATCAAATGCGAGGGTAGTGCCCACGCCGATGTTTAATATCATCAACGGTGGAAGCCATGCCGATAACAGCGTGGATTTTCAAGAATACATGATTATGCCTTTAGGATTTGCTTGTTTTGAAGAGGCACTGCGCGCCGCAGCTGAGGTGTACCAACATCTCAAAAAAGCGTTACATGGTAAGGGACACAGCACAGCTTTGGGTGACGAGGGTGGTTTTGCGCCCAATCTTGCCAACAACGAAGAGCCTATTGGGGTGATTTTGGAAGCTATTAAAGCAGCAGGATACACTCCTGGTGTGGAGATTGCCATCGCACTCGATGTGGCTAGTAGTGAACTTGTGTGTGAAGGCGGGTACCGTTTGGCATCCGAAAACCGCACCCTAAGCAGTAAAGAACTTGTCGAATACTACGCCTCGATGTGTGAAAAATACCCTATTGTTTCTATCGAAGATGGACTAAGTGAAGACGATTGGGAGGGATGGCAGTATTTGACCCAGCGCCTTGGTGAAAAAGTGCAATTGGTAGGCGATGATTTGTTTGTCACTAACGCAACTATCTTGCGTGAGGGCATTGAGAAAAAAATCGCTAATTCGATTTTAATCAAGCCCAATCAAATCGGTTCTGTAAGCGAAACCATGGAAACCGTTAGGCTTGCCCAACGCAACAACTATACGTGTGTTATGAGCCATCGAAGTGGCGAGAGCGAAGATGCATTTATTGCCGATTTTGCCGTAGCGCTTAACACAGGACAAATTAAAACAGGCGCAACCGCAAGAGGGGAGCGCAATGCTAAATACAACCGTTTGCTAGAGATTGATAAAGAACTTGGTGGCGGCGAGTATTTGGGTGGCGAATTGTTTTAGTAATGCGTGAAATTTTAGAGGAGTATAAGACAAGCGAGATACGGCAGTTTTACCGTAGCCGTTTTGCACTCAAACTCCTCTTTGCTTCTTTGGTGGTCGTTGGATTTGGAATTTATATGGGCGATCTTTTTTTTGGAAGAAGCTCTCTTGATGTGCTTTTAGGGCTTCAGTCAGGCAAAGAACAATTGCAAAAAAGGGTCATTGAGTTAAAGCATGAAAATGCCGCACTTCAAAAAGAGTATTTTGAGTTGCGTCAACTTGATCCGGATATGCGCTAATGCAAGGAGTGACATGAGAGCCATCATTATCTTAGGAATAGGCCTTGTTGCCAGTTGTTTTGCAAGAGAAAACCCTTTTTTACCCACCTCTGAAACAGTCACTACACCCACCAATATTCAAGAGCAACGGGGAGATTTTGAACAACAAGCCACGACGTTGCCTAGCCGTGCGCGGGTGCTTCAGTATGTTGTTTTTGGGTATCAAGGCGTTGATGGCGGAACAGAAGAGTTGCGCATGGAGGTGGATAAGAACGTTGATTGGCACGATCCTTTAGTAGTAACCACAGAAAGTCTTTTGCTTCGTCCAGCTCCTGTTAGTGTGCCTTCCGAGCCAGTACCTGAACCTCTTAGGCAAGAAACTGTTGAGCTTAAACAACCTCTTGTAAAAGAGGTGGGCTTTGGAGGATTTATTGTTTTTGAAGCAACCCAAATGCGACTAAAGGTCTTGACGAATGATGTGCTTGTGCGGCATTTTATGGTCGCAGACCCCTATAAGGTTGTTTTGGATTTTGAGCGCGATACTGCTTTTTATACTAAAGTCCTTGAAGTTAAAAATGGGGCGTTTAAGACAATTACTATGGGAAACCACAACGGACGCTACCGCGCGGCCATTTTGCTTGACGGACACTACCTGTATGAGCTCAAAAAGATCGAAGATGGCTACGAGGTTTTGCTAAAGTAGTATTGGCCCCCTCGGCAGGGAGCCAACAAGGGCTTAGTGCTTGGGGGTAATGTCGACTGGCCCAAGGTAAAGCTGACGTGGGCGAGCGATTTTGATTGTAGGCTGTTCTTTGAGTTCTATCCACTGAGAAATCCATCCAGGCGTGCGACCAATCACAAAAATAACGGCAAACATCTCTTTTGGGATTTTTAGTGCTTGCAGAATGAGGCCTGAGTAGAAATCAATGTTAGGGTACAGCTTGCGGCTGATAAAATAATCATCTGTAAGAGCAATTTCTTCGATTCTGTTTGCTACCTCTACTAGCTTGCTATCAATTTCAATCTCTTTCATGAGTTCGGTGCGAATTTTTTTCAAAATGTTGGCACGCGGGTCAAAGTTTTTGTACACGCGGTGGCCAAAGCCCATGAGTCTAAAAGGATCATCCTTATCTTTGGCGCGCTTGATGAATTCATCCACGCGGTCCACAGAGCCAATCATTTCTAATTGACGAATCACCGATTCATTAGCTCCGCCATGGGCTCTTCCCCATAACGCACCAATACCTGCACTAATGGCAGCATAAGGGTGGGCGTGCGTGGAAGCTACGTTACGCACAGTGGTGGTTGATGCGTTTTGTTCATGGTCGGCATGAAGGGTAAAGATGGTGTCGAGAGCTTTGATTTCGATAGGTTTTAAGTCGATGTGTTTGTGGGGATAGCCACGCAACATATACAAAAAGTTTTCCGTAAAACCACGGTCAAGGTCAGGATAGATGATGGGTAGACCCAAGCTACTGCGGTAAGAAAAAGCAGCAATGGTAGGGATTTTTGCCACAATACGTTTGGCCATTTCCATGTATTCATCAGGATTGTCAATGTCAATATGCTCAAAATAAAAGGTTGAAAGGGCCGAAACACCTGCAGAAAGAATAGCCATAGGGTGGGCGTTGTCAGGGAAAGCATCAAAGAGTTTTTTCATTCCTTCATGAATAAAAGAGCGTTTTTTCATCTCAAGACAAAAATCTACGCGTTGTTCAATAGTAGGAAGCTCTTTATTTAAAAGCAAGTAAGCAACATCTAGAAAAGTACGCTCTTGGGCCAAATAAGAGATGTCGTACCCACGGTACATGAGCTGTCCTTTGTCGCCATCGATGAACGTGATGCGTGAGCGGCAAGAGGCAGTAGACGTGTATCCGCGGTCAAAGGTAAACATGCCTGTGTCTTGGTAAAACGTAGAAATGTCAACCACCGAGGGCCCCATGGTGCCATCAAGAATGGGAAATTCGAAGCTCTCTCCTGTGCGGTTATTGGTAAACGTAACAGTGTCTTTACTCATAGGCATCCTTTTTATAATTTTTCACAGATTATACCACAGTGGGGGTATCTTAACAGAAATTTTGTTAAGCCTACGAAAGCCAAAAAAAGGTACTCCTATTTTTTTATTTTCCCAACAACATGCAGTAACTTAATGCCTAACATTGCAATAATAACTTCGGCAAGGCTTGTTAAAATAAGCGCATAGTAGAGTGTCTCAGAAATAGTGCGAGATTTAAAAGCAATGGTGGCCACTGCAATTAAAAGGGTAAGGGGCATGGAGTGGGAAAGGGCCAGCAAGCAGGACTTTTTTGCCCCCAAGTGCTTCCAAAAAGCGATGCTTGAAAGTTGCCGAACCACCAACATGGCAAGGGTGATTGTTGCCGCAGTTGTTACTACACCTTCCATTTGGAGAGCATTTAACGGAAAGGTGGAACCAATGTAAATAAAAAAAGTGGGCACCAAAAAACCAAACCCAAAGGAAGAAAGCTTATGGGGAAGCTCTTTTTTGTGTTCAAAAAAGGTGGCGATAAATGCTCCCGCGATAAACGCTCCAAAGGCAATCTCTAAGCGCAAAAAAATCATAATGGCAATCATAACGATAAACACAGACATGGAAAGGCGAATATCTTTTTCATCTTTGTCATAATGGGGCATAAGGAATATTTTAAGTTGAGGAAACCACCAAAATAAAACTTGCAATCCTTGAAAAAGAATAATAATAAGTGCAAGAAATCCCACTAAATAAACCAAAGACATATACAGTTGTGCGCCTATTCCAAACTCTAAAATAGCGCCGGTAAAGGTTAGTAAGGCAATGCTCACAAGTTCGCCCATAATACCCACAAACATAGCAAGGTTAAGCCAAGGTTGGTCTTTGCCGTACTCTTTGTAAAGGGTTAAAATAAGCCCAATGGAGAGCAAGGGCAAAATGACCATCATGAGCATGCTATAGCCCATGTAGAGAGTAAAACAAAAGGAGAAAAAGTAAAGCAAACACACGTAAACCAACCCCTTTTTAATCAGGGCTTTGTCGGTGCGCACAAAGACGCGCAGGTTTACTTCCACGCCGGCGAGAAACATAAGGTAAAAAAAGCCAATCTCTGCCACAAGCTCAAATAGATAATAATCACTTATAAACCCATAATACCCAGCTAGCATTCCAAGGATGATTTCCACAGAAGGAATGGGCATTTTAAACATTTTTGAAAGATACGGCGAAGTGAAAATAATCACGGCAACGGTGATGAGAATGGAGAGTTCGTTCATGAACTAAAGGCCCAGTACTCTTTTTTCCAGACCCGCTTGTCGGGTTTACATGTAAAGCGTGTTACGTCCCATCGCGGAGTGTTTACATGTAAAAGAGCGCATTCGCACGCCTCTTTTTTTCTAGCACACACTTCCCCAGGGTTGAGAAAAAATGTGCCATTGTTTAGCGAGGCTTCAAAAAAATGCGTATGCCCATACACGACCAAATCTGCCCCCTCTGGTGTGAGGTAAAAAGGGTGGTGCATAAGCTTTACATGTAAGCCTTTGTGGGTGAAACTGTGGGGCTCTTGCACGAGGGCGTAAGTGTCTGCAAGATTGTATAAATGCATGTCGTTGTTACCCAGAACTGCCTTGTAGGGAACGCCGCATTTTTCCAAGAGTTTCAACGTTTTCTCCTCTACGATGTCGCCCGCGTGCAACAAAAACTCCGCTCCATTTTCAATGAGTGTGTCGATGCAAAACTTCGCTAAATCACTTCGGCGGTGCGAATCAGATAAAACCCCTAGCGTCACTCTGGAATTACCTTATGTTTGCACTTAATACATTCAAGCAAGGCTTTGCCCCGAAGGGTTTTGGCTGCCATGAGGTACCCGCACTCAGGGCACGGTGTAGCGGTGGGTTCATAGGTGGAGATGAAGGTGCACTTGGGGTAGTTGGCGCACCCGTAAAATTTCCCACGTCTGGAGCTTCGTTGTAAGATGTCGCCGCCGCATTCTGGGCAAGGGACGTCTAGCTTGGCGGGTGCGGCTTTGGGCGAAGCGGCGAGGTTTTTGGAGTATTTGCATTTAGGAAAAGCGCTGCACGCGATGAACTCGCCATAGCGCCCTTTGCGTTGCAATAAAGGCGCACCGCACTCTGGGCAGTCTTCGCCAGTAGGAATGGCGACTTTTTGGCTAGCGATATTTTTCTTTCCTTCTTCAATTTGAGCAATGAAAGGCCCGTAGAATTCGCTGAGCACGTGTTGCCAATCGCGGCTGTTTTCTGCAATCTCATCGAGCTTTTCTTCCATGGACGAGGTAAAGTTGCTATCGACAATCTCAGCAAAGTTTTTTTCCAAAAGTTCAATCACCACAAAGGCAGTGTCGGTGGGGACGAGTTGTTTTTTTTCTACATTAATGTAATCGCGTGCCGTGAGCAAGGAGACCGTGGGTGCGTAAGTAGAAGGTCGCCCGATGCCAAGGCTTTCGAGTTTTTTAATCAAACTCGCTTCTGAGTAACGTGCGGGTGGCTCGGTAAAGTGTTGGTTGGCCACAAGCGAGTCCAAAAAGGCACGGTCTCCTGTGGTGAGCGTGGGCAGGAGCTTGTCTTTGTCGCTGTTGCCGTAGACTTTGTAAAAGCCATCAAAGACCAGTTTGCGTCCGCTGGCTTTGAACACTCCTTTATTACATGTAAAGAAAACTGTTTGAGACTCAAACTGAGCGTCAGTCATCTGGCACGCAAGAAATCGGGTGTAGATGAGGGTGTAGAGTCTGAGTTCGTCTTTGTCTAAAAACTTGGCGGCGACTTCGGGAGTGAAGTCAATGACCGTAGGGCGGATGGCCTCGTGGGCTTCTTGGGCGCCTTTGGATTTGGTGCTGTAAAAAGCGGGCTTGGCAGGCAAATAGGCCGTGCCGTAGGTACTTTTGATGTGTTCTCTGGCTTTGTCTACCGCTTCTTTGGCAAGGCTCAACGAGTCTGTCCGCATGTAGGTGATGACCCCTTGGGTACCTTGGTGGGTCTTGACCCCTTCGTACAAGCTTTGGGCGAGCATCATGGTTTTCTTAGGTGAAAAGCCCAGCATAGACGAAGCGGTTTGTTGTAAGGTGGAGGTCATAAACGGTGGTGGCGAAGAGGTTTTGCGTGCTTTGGTTTCGATGGTACCAACAGTGTAGGTTTCCTCTTTGAGGTTCGTCTCAATGTAGCGCGCGCGGTCTCCTTGAGAGATGGTCATCTTGTCGATTTTTTGGCCCTCAAACTCTACCAATTGCGCTTCGACGTTGCCGTTAAAGAGCGCATCTAAGCTCCAGTACTCTTCAGGTTTAAAGGCGCGGATTTCACGCTCGCGGTCGACGACGATTTTGAGGGCGGAGGATTGCACGCGGCCAGCACTGAGGCCTTTTTGGATCTTGGAAGCTAGAAGTGGGGAGAGTTTGTACCCCACGATGCGGTCGAGCAAGCGTCTGGTTTGTTGGGCGTTGATGCTTTGGATGTCGAGCTTTCTAGGGTTTTCAAGGGCGTGGATGATAGCGGTTTTGGTGATTTCGTGAAAGACAATGCGGGGTAATTCTTCAGGCTCCTTGCCAATGGCCATGGCAATGTGGTAGCCGATGGCTTCTCCTTCGCGGTCCTCATCCGTCGCGATAAAAACGGTGTCGCTTGCTTTGGCTTTGGCTTTGATTTCGCTGACGATTTTGGCATTTTCTTTGGCGACGCGGTATTCGGGCTTGAAAGTGCCCTCTTCGATTTTGATGCCAAAACTGCTTTTGGGAAGGTCACGCACATGACCTTTGGAGGCGATAACTTCGTACTCTTTGCCCAAAAAGTTTTTGATGGTTTTGGCTTTTGTGGGGGATTCGACGATGATTAAGTGTTTCAAAATACTGTCCTGCTTTCCATTTAATGGTGCAATTCTAGCAGAAAAAGGAAAATTTGTAAGGCAGGGGTATAAAGTTTTTTGCTAAGGGAGCGATATGGTTTCTAACAGCAAGGATGCTGAATACACTTAAAAGGATTTAAGATGAGTTTCCGTATTAACACCAACGTATCGGCGATGAACGCCCACACGTCTAGCGTTGCCAACAACCGTAACCTTTCGGGTTCTTTGGCGAAACTTTCCTCAGGTTTGAGAATCAACACTGCCGCTGATGATGCATCAGGTATGGCTATTGCTGACTCTCTTCGTTCACAAGCAAGTGCACTTGGTCAGGCTATCAACAACGCAAATGACGCGATTTCGATGGCACAAACTGCCGACAAGGCGATGGACGAGCAATTAAAAATCCTCGACACCATCAAAGTCAAAGCAACCCAAGCGGCACAAGATGGCCAAAATGCTAACTCACGTAAAGCCCTTCAAGCGGACATCAAACGTCTTACTGAGCAACTTGACAACATTGCAGGTCAAACAACCTTTAACGGCAAAAGCTTGCTTTCAGGTTCGTTTACCAATGCTCAGTTTCAAGTGGGTGCTTACAGCGGCCAAACGGTTAGTATGTCTATTGGTGCAACTAGCTCCGATAAAATCGGCCAAACCCGTTTTGAAACTAGTGATATGGGTGGAACCCTAACGAGTTCTGCTGTTGTAACATTTACCGATGTACGCGGCAACACAACTGACTTTGAAGGTGTTGTTATTTCTACAAGTGCAGGTACAGGTATCGGTGCTTTGGCAGAAGTCATTAACAAAAACTCTGACCTTACAGGTGTAACAGCAAGTTGGAGCTTGACACAAACCAGTTCAGCAGCCGTCACTTCAGGCTCAGTGTCCACCTTGACTATTAACGGCATTATTGTTGCTGAGAGCCTTGATGTCGAGGCCAATGACCGCAGTGGGGTGCTTGTAGATGCGATTAACCAGTATAAGGAAACAACAGGCGTTACAGCAAGCGTAGATGCTCGCGGTAATCTTGAACTAACCTCTACTGATGGTCGCGCTATCGAGGCTTCTGGTTTTGGTGGTGTTGAGGGTGGTGATATTGAAGGTACCTTTACAGGACGTTTAACACTCATGAGCGCAGGTGCGGCGGATATTCAAATGACTATCGCGGGCGCAGCTGACCTTGACACATCAGGCGCGAACGAGAAAAGTGTAAGTCTTCGCGATATGATGAGCGAGATTGACAATGACACTGCCGAAGCAATGGGCGCTTTTGCTAACGACAATGTAATGGGTGCAACTGATGAGCTAGGTGCAGGTGTTACTACCTTTACAGGCGCACAAGCGATGATGAAAGTAGCGCAATCTGCTCAAGAAAAACTTGACAGCATCCGTGCGGACATCGGTTCTGCTCAAAACCAATTGGTAGCAACCGTGAACAACATCTCTGTAACACAAGTAAACGTGAAAGCGGCTGAATCTCAGATTCGCGACGTTGACTTTGCTGCTGAGTCTGCGAGCTTCTCTAAGTTTAACATCCTTGCACAATCAGGAAGTTATGCCATGAGCCAAGCTAACGCGGTACAGCAAAACGTACTCAGACTACTTCAGTAGTCTCGGGTTGATTTTTAAGCCGATGGGAGGAGACTCTCATCGGCTTTTTTGGTTTAAGGGGCATGGTTTTTGCTTTACATGTAAGACCTTAATCTAAAAGGCGGATGATGGAATTTTTTGAAACTAATCTTTCTGTGCTTGATACACACAACCCTCCTCTTGCACGTCGCCTTCGTGTTGTAGGGGAATTAAAACATTTTGAGATTTTTATGGACGAGGGCAATGTCGCCTCGCTCAATGCAGTGCACACAACCCATTTTACCCCTCTTTATGAAGGCTCTCCTGCGCAAAGTGTAGAGGAAGATACTGCGCGTTACGTAGCTTTTGATGAACATCCCTTTCTTTACATGTATGGACTAGGCAATGGGATGCTCATCAAAACGCTACTGGCAAACCCAAAACATGAGCGCATCGTAGTGGTGGAGCCTGAAGATGAGCTGGCGTTTGTAGTGCTGCATATGGTGGATTTTTCTGCTGAGCTTCAAAGCGGAAGGTTGGCACTTTTTGGGCAAGAGGAGGTGAATTTCCCTAATGCTTTGGCCCTCTTTGGGCATTTGAAAGAACAGCGCTACGCAAGGGTGTACGACTTACATGTAACGACAGAGTATTATTTAAAGTGCCATGAACTTGCGCTGAGGACGACCAATCAGGTATTTTTAGAAGCTCTGTATCATGGAATCAATGCGGCTGGAAATGACCCAACCGATAGTCTTATTGGGCTTAAACACCATCTTGTCAATCTTCCCAAGGTGCTCAAAACCCCTCCCGCACTAGAGCTTTTTAAGAAGCTTGGCACGACAGAAATCGCCGTGCTTGTCTCTACGGGCCCTTCGCTTACTAAACAACTTCCTCTTTTAAAACGCATTGCGCCTTATGTGCGCATCGTGGCAGCGGATGCTAGCTTTCCTGTGCTTTACCGTGCGGGCATCAAGCCTGATGTGGTGGTTTCCATAGAGCGGGTGGTGGAAAGTGCGAAGTTTTTCACAGAGCTTCCCAAGGAGGCCTTTGAGGGCGTGGTGTTTGCGCTCACTTCTTTGCAACACAAAGAAGTGCTAGAGAGCATCAAGGGGGGTACTTTACAGGTGAGTTTGCGCCCTCTTGGGTACATGATGCTCACAGGACCCGATGAGTGGGGATACATTGGCCTAGGAATGAGCGCCGCGAATATGGCGTACGAGCTTATCTACCACAGCAAATTTAAAACATGTATGTTGATAGGGCAGGATTTGGCCTACGGGGAAGATGGCACTTCACACGCAGAAGGCCATGTGTTTGGAAGCACTAATGTTAAAGAAAAAGAAGCCGACGCATGGGTTGAAGGCTGGGGTGGGGTAGGGCGTGTACGTACCAACCATACGTGGGACATGTTTCGTAAGTTTTTTGAAAAAGACATAGCAGAGACAAAGGCGCGGATGCTCACCATTAATGCAACAGAAGGCGGAGCGAGCATTTACGGGGCGGTTGAAATCCCTTTTGCTGAGGCTGTGGCTTTACATGTAAAGCAAGAGAAAGTAAAAATACCGCTTGAGTTGCGCTACGCAAGCCAAAAGGATGCAGTGCGCATTGGCGCTGAGGTGGAGCGCAAAGTGGAAGAGATGGCTACGTACACCCAAGCGCTTTTAGAAGAAACCAAGGCGCTTTTTTTGGATGTGGCGGCTGCGAGTGAAGATGAGGCAACAAGTGCGACTGTTTTTGAAGAGTTGATGGTGCGCATAGAAAAAGTCAAAGAGCGCTTTGAAGAGCCGCTTTTTGAAAAAGTGGTGTGGCACATAGCTCAGTCGATGATGCTTTCTCAGGAAATTTCTCTTGCATCCCTTGAAGTGCAAAAGGTCGAAACGGCAGCACAACAAGAGGAGAAAACCCGCGCGCTTGTGGAGGCGTACAAGTCGTGGTTGTTCGCTTTTGCGGGGATTATGGATGCGATTTTAAAGACCATTACCTTTGCTAAAACACGAAGGCTCATCGATGAGGTGGAGCGCATTGACGTCGAAGTGGAAGGCAAGGTGATAGATAGCTTTACATGTAAAGAACTCAAACCCACGTTTGGGCGGGTGTTTGACGTGGATATGCGCGGGATTTTGTACGACATGCCAGACATGCATGTGGGCAAAGCCGCGGTTTTTAAAGACGCCAAAACGGGCAAGGTGCTGCCAGAAGCGTTCGTGAGCGTCATCACACGAGAGGATGAGAAATACAATGAACTCAGCTTCATGAAAAGCCTCGAAGAGCCCATCGACGAAGAGAAGATAAAAGACCTCTACTGTCCCAACGCCATCGGGTTCTTGGCCACGGAAGAAAATCTGGCGGATGAGGAGTTTGTGGGGTATATTAAAGAGTTGATGGAGCGATTTCCTGATGTGGAGTTTAAGGGGTTTTGTTTTGGTGGAAATATAAAAGAGTTTTACGAAATTTTTGTCGACACTAAAAAATGCAAGGCTTTAGTTGTTGGCCACATAGAGAGTATTGCAACAACAATAGGTTTTTGGATTCACAATAGTAAAGATGTGAAAACCAATGCTATCATAAAAGTTTTGCCTGATAATTATGGTGTTTTATTTTGTTACTTTGATGGTAATTTTGAAAAAACAATCATCGACTTAGAAAATACATACCATCAAAGCAATCAGCTTGCTTTAAAAAAATACAGGTTACTTTTTGGGGATACAAAACCATGGATTACGAATTTTTATATAGAAACGCTCTATAATGGCCTTTTTGAGGAGTTTGGCTACAAGGAGTGCAAAATAGACATACATTCAACTTTTAAAGAGTTTAATATATTAAGAATCTCTTTATGTCTCTCAAATTTTCAGTTTTATAAACAACTTGTTAAATTGAGAAAATTACTCAAATAAAAACGAGAAAGGCAGCTTAGCTTGAATTTAAATAAACTTATTATTAAGCCAACATTACAGTGCACGGCCGATTGTTTTGGGTGTGTTTCTAGACGTTCTTTGCATAAAGAAAAGCGAAAACTAGAACAAGTAACCCTATGGCGGTGGAAAGAAATTTTAGAAGAAGCGGTTGCTCTGGGTTGCAGGAATCTTGAAATCAGTGGGGGAGAGCCCACTCTATATAAAAATTTATTAGAAATAATTGAGCTAGGAAAAAGGCTTGGTTTACATGTGCATATGAATACAAATGGGAGCATGATTAATGATGCTTATGCTGAAAAATTAATGGAATCAGGACTTGATAGCATTATGCTGTCTCTATATAGCCACGATGCAAATACTCTAGATTCCATGAGGAGAAGCAAGGGTCTGTGGAAAAAAGCTACAGCTACAGCAGCAGCAATAAATAAGGCAAGAATAAGGTTCCCAAACTTTAACTTTTACACTCAAACCATATTGTGTCGAGAAAATTTTAAAGATTTTAATCATCTGATAGCGTTGCATTATAGTATCGGTTCAGACAGAATGGCAATCTCTTATCTGGAGGGGGATTTCCAAAAAAAATTTTTACTTAAAAAGGATGAAATTAAGTATTTTCGAGAAACAGTTATTCCCAAAAGCATTAGTTTAGTTAGTGAGCTTGGGATTTATAATAAAAGAGAGGCTGTTGGTGCTTTAAAAATGTTATATGCTGAAGAGATTAGTACTCTTGATGATTTCTCTCAAGGCATTTACTGGAAAAATAAAAAGTGTTCTGTTCCGTCCAGCTCGGCATTAATTCTTTCAAATGGCGATATTCACCCATGCAATATTGTGGAATACGCCCATAAACCTATTATGGGAAATATCATAAAAAATAACTTAACCGATTTATGGAATTCGGACTTGTGGAATCAGTATCGAATTCATTTGCATGAAAAATGTGAACTTTGTCCAATGAATATTCACACCTCGCTTGGGCTTAATGAATTTAAATTTACTAGAATGACCCAAGAAGAGCTTGATAAATTAAATATTTTGGCAGGTTCTCTCCCTAGCTCAAGTAATATTGTTGAGATTGGTTCTTATTACGGCGCATCATCCTTGGCTATTGCAAAAGGAATTAGCCTAAAAGAAAATGCAATACTTTTTTGTATTGACACGTGGAAAAACACATCAATGTCGGAAAGTGATAAAGATATTTATGAGGAATTTTTAGTAAACATAGATACACATAAGCACTTGATTAGGCCAATTAGGGGGTATAGTCACAATGTGCACAATCAGATAAAACATCTTGCAAAAAGTGGAATCGATATGCTTTTTATTGATGGTGATCACTCGTATGAAGGCGTTAAGAGGGATTGGGACTTGTACTCTCCCATGCTAAAAAGTGGTTCTGTGGTTATTTTTCATGATGTTGGATGGGCCGAAGGGGTAAAAAAAGTTATAAGAGAAAATGTGAAACCCGTTGTATTTAAGGAGTCAAATTTTGAACTACCAAATATGTATTGGGCCTGGATAAAGTGATCTTAAGTGTTATAATACCCACCAAAGACAGATCAAGCCTATTGGCAAAAGCCCTAGGAAGTATTGAAAGACAAACACTTCCTGAAAAATTATTTGAAATACTTGTGATTGATAACGGTTCTGCTGACAATACCAGAGAAATCGTCAAACAATATGAAGCCAAAATTGAAAATTTAAGATATTTTTATGATGCTACTGCTGGCCTGCACACGGGAAGACATGTAGGATTGAGAGAATCTAGAGCCGATCTACTGGTATATCTTGATGATGATGTTGAGTTATTCCCTAATCACTTATGCAGCGTTTTGGAATCATTTGAAGACAAGTGTGTGGCCTTGGTTGGAGGAAAAAACCTGCCTGTTTTTGAAGAAAATCCTCCAGCATGGCTTTTGTCAATGTGGAGAAAGGAAGGCATGGTAGGACAGTTGAGTGTTCTTGATTTGGGTGATAAAATGAAAGAAATAGACTCCTCTTTTGTTTGGGGCTGCAACTTCTCTGTTAGAAAATCAGTGCTATATTTGGCAAACGGCTTCCATCCTGATGCTTTTCCCCAGGAGTTTATTAGGCTTCGAGGGGACGGGGAAAGCCATGTGTCGGACTATGTGAAGGAAAATGGCTATAAAACAATATATAACCCAGGCGCAAGTGTTTATCATTTTGTATCAAAAGAGCGAATGACGGAAGAGTATTTTTGCAAAAGAATGTTTAATCAGGGCATTTCAAATTCGTACTCAAAGCTAAGAAAGTATCAAAAGTTTAGTGATTTGAAAAATAGGTTTGAAAAAAAAATTATCCCCCCAATGACCTTAGAAGATAAAATGAATAATGCCTATCTTGATGGATATATTTTTCATCAAATTGAATGTTTGAAGGATGCTGAATTATTAAAATGGGTTTTGAAGGAAAGGTATTTTGAATAAATATAAAAAAGTTTTATTAAATGGTATGTAGATGGTTTAGGCAACTAATTAACTTGCTAATGCTTAAAGCTCGGTTGATGGTGGTGGTTAAAAGAAAAGGAAATATTCAGATTGAAACACCTCGGACCATAAGTTTGAAATCACTATTTTATTGTGATGGCAAATATATTAAAATTGGAAAAAACACCATCGTTAGGGAATATGCTTATATCCGCCTGTATGGGGGAAGTGTTGAGATAGGGGAAGATTGTTCAATAAATCCATTTTGTGTTATTTATGGACACGGTGGACTTTTTATTGGAAATAATGTCAGAATAGCAGCACATTGTACAATAATACCAGCAAACCATATCTATAAAGATCCCAATAAGCCGATTTCTCAACAAGGAGAGACACGTTTGGGAATTAAAATCCATGATGATGTATGGATTGGCACAGGGGTTAGAATACTGGATGGAGTTGAAATTGGAGAGGGCAGTGTTGTGGCAGCGGGTAGCGTCGTTGTTAAAAGTATCCCGCCATATTCTGTTGTTGCTGGGGTTCCTGCAAAAATAATAAAAAAAAGAAAAATTAATGATATGGCGGGAGAGAGTATTGACAACTATTAAAATAATATGGTTTACTGTGTTTATATAAAATGATTTTTACCATACAAAAAAGTGAGCCGGTTAGTTATTGATGACAGGAAGGGCTATTTATGACCAAAAAAATATATCAATCAGAAGTTGATTTTTCTAAAAATCCACTAGAAAACTATAGTTATTTTACCTCTATGGCGGACGAACTTGAAGCGCGTGGAGCTAACGTTGTTGTTGAAAACATCGACATTGATGACTTTAAGTGTTGGTTATCCATGTTTTCAAATATAGATAACCAGTATAGAGGCTGTGGAGATGTTTATATTGAAAAGTGTTTAGAGCACTATCTAAGCTATAAATTACTTGATTTTTTACCCACTGATGTATTTATGGATGTAGCGGCAAGTGGAAGCCAATACGCAAATGAACTGTATTATGCTAAAAAAGTAAAGCAAACATATTTGCTGGATTTGGCTTATGCAGAAGGAATCAATGGAATTAAAATCGGTGCAAATGCTGGTGATATGAGATTGCCGAAGAATTTTGTGGATAAAATGAGCATGCATTGTGCCTATGAGTGCTTTGAGGGAAATGCTGATATTGGGTTTTTAAAAGAGGCATCAACTGTCCTGAATAAAAATGGTAAATTTGTTATAACTCCTTTATACTTGGATAAAACGTACTACAATTGTACAAGTGAAAAATGTGATCAAAGTGAAATACAGTTTGACAGCAAAGCGTTGAAAGTGTGGAGAGATGATGAGTATAGTGTTCCTTTTTCAAGACATTATTCTCCTGAAAGTTTGTGCCAGCGAGTTATTCATAATATGCCAAGTAACATTCAATACAAGCTTTATTTCTTTGAAAATTTACCGGAGCTAATGAGGGAGTTTGTGGGACAGAGAATTTATTGTTATTTTTTGCTATATGGTGAAAAAAATGATTAAGACAATTATCCACAACACCCAGCAACTTGCAATTATTATAAAGAATAGATATCAAAAAGATGGCGTTGAATTTTTTACCCCAAGTGACTATTCTCAACAATTGGCATATATGTCTCATAAAAAAGGTAAAAAAATTGATGCACATATACACAATAGGGTCTCTCGGGACGTTTATTTAACTCAAGAAGTTCTTGTAATAAGAAAAGGAAAACTTAGAGTAGATTTTTATTCTCAAGAGAAAGCTTATTTGGAAAGTGTAGTTTTGGAAAGCGGAGATGTAATTTTGCTCGCAAGCGGTGGGCATGGGTTTGAGGTGTTGGAGGATTTGGAAATGATTGAAATTAAGCAAGGTCCGTATTTGGGGGATGAAGACAAAACACGATTTGAGCATGTTTCAAGCGACAAATTGGATATAAAACAATGATACCAGTAAATACGCCTTTGCTGAATGGGAATGAAAAGAAATATCTTAATGAGTGCATAGATACAGGCTGGGTAAGTAGTGAAGGCCCCTTTGTGGCGCGTTTTGAAAAGGAGATGGCTAGCTATACAGGAAGAGAGTTTGCAATAGCATGCGCAAATGGGAGTGCAGCGCTGGACATTGCGGTTAAGGCCCTAGGATTTCAGAAAGGAGATGAGGTCATTATGCCTTCCTTCACAATCATATCTTGCGCTCAGGCATTGATAGGCCAGGGGATAACCCCCGTTCTCGTTGATAACGATTTTTATACATTCAATATGAGTGCTGATGCGATTGAGGGTAAAATTACACAAAAAACAAAAGCTATCATGATTGTTCATATTTACGGATTGTCTGTAGACATAGATCCAATTATCGCCTTAGCTAAAAAACATAACTTGAAAATAATTGAAGATGCTGCTCAAATGCATGGTCAAGAGTACAAAGGTAAAAAGTGCGGTAGTTTTGGGGATATAAGCATTTTTAGTTTTTATCCAAATAAGCTTATTACTACCGGCGAAGGTGGTATGATTCTTACAGATAACGAAAACCTTTATGAAAGATCAAAAAGCTTGCGAAATCTCTGTTTTGGAAAAGAGCGATTTATTCATGAAGAGCTTGGATGGAATTATCGTATGACAAATATGCAGGCAGCATTAGGGGTTGCCCAGTTGGAACAAATAAATAAGTTTGTCAAAAAAAAGCGCAATATGGGCAAAAAATATAATGAACTTTTAAATGGGATTAAAGCTATAAATTTACCAATAGCAAAAACTTCATATTGTGAAAATATTTACTGGGTCTATGCTATTACATTAAAAAATAATTATAAAAAAAATGTAAAAGATGTTGTAAATGAACTTGGGGCGCTTGGTGTGGGAACAAGGCCATTTTTTTATCCCATTCACCTCCAGCCTGTGTTGAAAAAAATGGGTTTTTTTGCAAATGAAAAGCTCCCAAATAGTGAAAAACTTTACGCTAGAGGTTTTTATATCCCAAGCGGTTTGGGTTTGACTGAAGAGGAGATTGAAAAAGTGTCTGATGTTCTCCATAAGGTCTTAATATGAGCTCTTTTGGCGATATATATTCAAAATATTACGATTTACTTTACGGCGATAAAGACTATGTTGGTGAAGTAGACTATGTGATTGGATTGTTGAACTCCTTTGGGGCTAAAGAGGCCAAGACAGTTTTAGATTTAGGTTGCGGCACGGGAAAGCATGCTGAATTGTTTTGCGAAAAGGGCTATGTTGTTCACGGCGTAGATTCAAGTAAAGATATGCTTAAAATAGCACAAAGCAGGAGAAGTGGAAGAGAGGATGGACTTAGTTTTAGTTGTTCAAAAATTCAGCACTTAAATCTTAAAAAAAAGTTTGATGTAGTAACCTCCTTGTTTCATGTGATGGGTTATCAAAATTCGAACGAGGATTTGGTTCAGGCGTTTAGGGTGGCGAAAGAGCACTTGCAATGTGGAGGACTCTTTATTTTTGATTTTTGGTACGGACCAGCAGTCTTGACCGACCTGCCTAAGGTTAAAGTAAAAAGATTTGAAAATAAATTCATCAAGATAACACGCATTGCAGAACCAGCTTTAAGGGCTCAAGAAAATGTTGTTGATATAGAGTTTGATGTTTTTATTGAAGATAAATTTTCCAATAATATTACACAAAAAAAAGAGATACACTCAATGCGTTATTTTTTTGACACAGAATTGGAGCTTATTTGTCATTTAGTTGACTTTGAGATTCTTGAAAAATATGCATGGATGAGACAGAAGAGTTTGGGTTTTGATAGTTGGAATGCAGTTTGGATTTTAAAAGCTAAATAAAAGAGGGAAAAATGCCAACATTAGAATGGTTAAAAAAAGAATTCCACTATGGATATACTAGTGGTAATATGGTGAAAAATAGCGATGAGATACGCGAAAGAGAAGAGAGAAAAATAGGTGGAAATTATATTGAAATAGTGCAAAAACTTTTAGTGAGTCATATCCAGCCAAATTTTAGCGTATTGGAGCTTGGCCCAGGAAGGGGCTCGTGGAGTCAAGTGATTTTAAGTCTATTGAATCGAGATGGAAAATTTACAACGCTTGATTTTCAGGATGTTTCAAAATGGATAAATAGTGTAGAAGATGGTCCAAAAGTTGAGCATTTTCAAATTGATTCTTTTGACTATTCTTTTTTAAAAAATGATGAGTTTAATTTTTTCTGGTCTTTTGGTGTATTGTGCCATAATAATATAGACTCTATTTATCAAATATTTCACAATATTTATCCAAAGATGAAAAAAGGTGCCATTTTAATCCACCAGTACGCAGACTGGGAAAAGCTAGAGAATTTTGGATGGGAGAAAGGGGGTGTGCCTCCTGCATTCAAAGAGAAAATGGATAATGAAATTTGGTGGCCAAGGAACAATCAAAAAGCAATGCGAGCAATCTTGGAGGGCAATGGGTATGAAGTTTTAGCCATTGATTGTAATTTGGTTCAACGAGACTCGATTTTCATATGTAAAAAAATATAGCAAGAGCAAAACACAACCAATGAAAAATATTCAAGAGAAGAATATACTAGTTGTCGGATATGAAAAAAAAGACAAGATTCGCTATCCCCATCTTTCATATTTTCTTTTAGAATTAAGAAAATATGCCAATGTCGAATATTGCCATTACAGGGAAAGAGGATATTTTTTAGATTCAGACAATGATAAAGCATTTTTTGACCTACTTGACGAATTTAAAGATGCTGTTGCCGACCATGTTGGTCAAGATGTCTATGTTATAGCAATTGATAATTTGGCTTATGTGTTTTGCTGTTTGCTTTTTGAAAATGTCATATTATTGAGCTTTGATTTTGTAACCGAAAAAGAAAAAAATTTTCATTCTGTAGTCCAGCATCAGATAAGAAAGAATGTTAAAAAATATCTAAATAAAAAAAAGAAAATTATTATTCAGGATACTTTGAGGTATGAGCTTTTTTTAAGAACCCATTCTTTTGAAGTGACGGAACTGGATGTTTTTTATCTTCCTGTGTCTCTACCTGCAGTAAAAGAGCACGATTTTTGCATGCTAAAAAGAAAAAAAACCAAGCCCCTGGTTCTTCAAATAGGAGGAATTAGCGAAGATAGATCAGCCTCTCAGAGTATAATAGATGAATATCAAAAAGGTTTATGCTATACATTGAAACTTCATGGTTTTATCACTGAATCTGTGCGATTGTATAGTGAAAACGTTAGAAAGAAACCAGTATTGTCGGAGTTATTGGATGATGAGCAAAGTGTTCATAGTGTGGTTGAAACATGTGATATAGGGATTGTGTGCTACAATGTTTCAAATGAAAATTTTTATTTAACTGCATTTGCCTCTGGTCAAGCTGTCGAATTTCTGAGATGTGGCAAGCCTCTTATAGTTTACGGCCATACAAATTTAAAGAAACATATAGAAAACCACAGGGCTGGTATCGGTATTGAGTCTTTGGATGATTTGGAAAAGTGTGTTGAAGATATAACTAAAGAGTATGAGAAATTTTCTTCGAACGCCTTGAAATTATTTAAAAAATATTATGATTTAGCATTGTACTCAGATAGTATTTTTCCATGGGTGCTAAAAAAAGAGGAAGCATGAAGTGTAAAATGTGCAAATCGACTCGTATTGTGCGTCTTGAAGTGGTAGAGTCGATACATATAAAAGAAAAATATAAATTTGATGTAGCTAGATTTTTTCAACAAGAAAAATTCGATTTATTAAAATGTTTAGACTGTGATTTGAAATTTTTTAATAAAGTTGTTTCGGGAGACTCGCTTTTTTACGACTTATTGCAAGAAAATGAATTTTATTATGAAAAAGAGAAGGCAGAATTCGATTTTGCATTATCAAAAATCGCTCATCTAAATCCAAAAAAAATATTGGAAATAGGAGCAGGAAAAGGGTGTTTTGTAGAAAAAATTAAAGACTATTACGATGTTAGGGTTAGTGAATTTAGCAAAAAAAGTATTGATTTTTTGGAAAAAAATAATGTGACATTTGATTCAAGTAACGATACATATGATTTTATTTGTGCTTTTCAAGTCTTGGAACATGTGGAAAGACTGGATATTTTTTTAGAATTTATTGACAGTAAGTTGGAAGACAATGGTTACTTATTGCTTTCTGTCCCAAATAATGATTCGGAATATTTTAAAAACGTATTTGATGCGCTGGATTATCCTCCGCATCATATGTATCAGTTTAGCCGCAAAGCACTTCATAGCATAGGTGTTAAGTTGCATTATTCGGTGGAGGACTATTGGACTGAACCTCTGAGGATAGAGCATTATTTTTCTATTATTAAATCAAAAAGGCTTAAACTTATGAAAGCACATCCAATAAAGAGAAATTTTTTTTCATTATTTGACTATCTTTTGGCCCCATACTTTTACGATAAAAGTCAAATTGGACACACCCACGCGATTTTATTTCAAAAAATTACTAAAAAATGAAAATGGCAAACCTAGGCTGTGGGGGCCGCTATCATAAAGATTGGGTAAATCTAGATTTTAAATCGAACAACAAAGATGTTATTGAGCACGATTTAAATACCCCTTTACCATTTGCAAATGAAGGTTTTGATGTGGTTTACAGCTCTCATGTGTTGGAGCATTTATCAAAAACATTTGCTCCAAAATTTCTAAAAGAATGTTACAGGGTGTTAAAGCCCAGTGGAATTATTCGAGTTGTTGTGCCTGATTTGGAGCAGCTTGCTAGAAATTATTTACTTTTTTTAGAAGAAGCCAAAAGGGGAAATAGGGATGCTCAGGAAAAATATGAATGGACAATGATCGAGCTTTTTGACCAGATGGTCCGAAACTTTAGTGGCGGAGAGATGCTTGAGTATTGGCGACAAAATCCCATGCCACAAGAAGGTTTTATTGCAGAAAGAGTGGGCTCAGAACTTAAAAATGCAATTGACAAACTACGTCAAAGCCCGATCGGAAAACAAGTTGGTGAACGTGCCAAAAAGTCTGCGGAAGAAATAGGAAAATTTAGACTTTCAGGAGAAGTGCATCAGTGGATGTATGACGAGTATTCTCTTGGAAGGCTTTTGCAAGGGGCCGGTTTTGGAAATATTAGAAGATGCAAAGCCAGCGAGTCACTTATTCCTAACTTTAACAAATATATGCTTGACATTGAGGATAATGGAGACACAAGAAAGCCTGACTCTTTGTTTATGGAGGCTATTAAATAGAGATGAGAGTTCTGACGGTAAGCTCTTTTGACATACATGGTGGGGCTGCGAAGGCTGCATATAGGCTGCATGAGGGTTTGCAAAAATTTGGCGTTGAATCAAAGATGGTGGTGCAAAAAAAAAGTAGTAAAGATTCTAGCGTGTTTGAATTTTCAAATAGGGAGAGTGCGCTTTATGACAAATCTTTTTTGGAAGCGTATTCAAAAAAAACGCAAACACTTTTTTCAACATCTGCTATCAATCACCAAAGATTAATTGAGTATATTAACAATAGTAATGCGGATATTGTTCATCTGCACTGGATAGCTAATGGTTTTATTTCCATAGAAAATCTACTGGAGATTAAAAAACCTCTTGTTTGGACTTTGCATGACATGTGGGCATTTACGGGTGGTTGCCACTATAGTGAAACATGCCACAAATACTTTCTAGAATGTGATTCTTGTGAGGTCCTTAAGAGTTACTCATCAAAAGACTTAAGCTCAATTAACTTCCAAAGAAAACAAGATGTGTATGCTAATTTGAATAATCTAAACATCATAGGTCTAAGTCATTGGATTAGTAGTTGTGCACAGCAAAGCGCGCTGTTGAGAAAGAAGAATATCGTTACATTGCCAAACCCTATAGACACGACAGTGTATAAAATGCTTGATAAAAGACAAGCAAGAGATGAACTAGGATTTTCTTCGAATAAAAAAATTGTTTTATATGGGGCTATGAATGCCACAGAAGACCCTCGCAAGGGATATCGATTTTTGGAAGAAGCGTCAAAAAAACTAGATTGCGACAAATATCTTTTTTTAATCTTTGGCACTGTTGGTAATGCGCAAAAGCCCAATACGGTATATTGTGGCAATATTCAAGACAGTGCTTATTTAAATAAGCTGTACAGTTGTGCAGATGTTATGGTGGTGCCTAGTGTGCAGGAAAATTTATCTAATGCAATTATGGAGTCATTGAGCTCCGGCACTCCTGTGGTGGCGTTTGACATTGGCGGTAATTCGGATATGGTGGAGCATAAAAAAAATGGATATCTTGCAAAGCCTTTTGATGCAAACGATTTAATTTGTGGAATCGAATGGGTAACTAAGAATATTAATATTTTATCTCTTTCTGGCAATTCAAGAGATAAGACAATGAAAAATTTTAGTCATGAGATTGTTATTCCTAAATACATACAGTTCTATAAAGATATCTTGAGGAAAAACAATATTCATGGTCAAACCCTTGGTCTTTCGGTCGACTTAAAAATGACGAATATGCTAGTAGAGTCCTTAGCTGTCAATTGTTTTGCCACAACCAACTTTTCTATTAAATTTAATAGTTTTTTTAACCAAATAATAAATTTACGCTCAAAGGCCATTATCTACGGCCACGGGACTGTAGGTAAAACTATTCAGGCGCTTATTCCTGACTCCATTATTGCTTTTGTGGATCAAAAAAGCACCCTTATTTCTCAAGACATTCAAAAGGGCGAAGTGTATAGCCCTGCCAATATTCCCAACATGTCCTTTGATAAAATCATCATTTCCGTGCTTGGACGAGAGGAAGAAATAGAGTGCTATCTCACACAAACCTTACATGTAAACAAAGAAAAGATTATAAGGCTTTCCTTGTGACTTTTTTTCCTAAAATCACCATCGTCACCGTAACCTATAATGCAGAAGCCTATTTGGAACAAACCATCCAAAGCGTTTTAGGCCAAAACTATCCCAATCTTGAATACATTATCATCGATGGCGCCAGCACGGACGGCACTGTTGATATTATAAAAAAATACGAAAAACAGATAGCGTATTGGGTGAGTGAGCCTGATGATGGAATCTACTATGCCATGAACAAGGGCATTGATGCGGCAACAGGAGAATGGATTAATTTTATGAATGCGGGAGATAGTTTCTACTGTTCGTCAACATTGCTTGATGTTGCACGCTTTATGAAGGAAGCTATAGAGGTGGTTTATGGTGGAGCTTCCCTTCTTGGTCAAGATGGAGTTGTTGGGGGATATCATGCACCAAGACCCATGGAGTCAGCATGGGAGGGTTCGTATTGCAACCATCAAGCGCTATTTGTAAGGCTTGAAAAAATGCGACTGCTAAAATTTGATACGTTTTATAAGATTGCTGCCGAGAAAAAGCTTTTTTTACAACTTTTTTTACAACAATGTCGCTACAAAAAGCTTGACACTCCTCTTGTTAATTTTCAAATATCTGAAGATTCTGTGAGCAAGAAGCAGAAAATTAAAGACTCTGTGGAAATGTTGCATATTCTTGCCTCTTTAGCCCCATCCGCGCAAATGCTTTTTTCCCATGAGCACTATGCTAGGCTGCAATCATATGCTTCCGAAAATTCCTGTCTAGCTTCCGCTGGGCGGCTTGCGTTGTCTAGGGAATTGAGCATTCTTTATGCTAAGGCCAGCAGCGTTGCAAAATGCTGTCAAAGAATAGTTTTTTATGGCTATGGTTCAGTTGCAAAAATGATAGAACATCTTTTTGTTGACAATACAATTTTAATTGTTGATAGCTGCCTAGAAAATAGCGGTACAAATCACCCTGTTTATTCCCCTGATGCTATCAAGGACCTAATTTATGACGGGATTTTGATTACAGCTCTTGGGCGCGAGGAAGAGATTTCTAATGCGCTTATGCTGTCCCATGGGGTTCCTTCTGAAAAGATTTTCACTCTTTAGTAATTACCATTTTTTTCTTGAGATGATTATCAATATAGTGGCTAAAGTCGATTGAAGCAAAGTGGCAGCTTTTACAAGGAGGAAAGGTTTTTGGTCCAAAAGACCATAAACGCTCTCGCCACGATAAAAAATTTTTAGAAAAATACATATCAAAAATGGTTTCATACTCCTGAATGTTTCCAAGTACGTAAGCGCGTTGTTTCGGATCATCTGAACGTATATTGCAGCACGGTACTGCGTCGCCAGTGTGGTCAATGTATAAATCAGAAAAAGGGAGAAAGCAGGGAGAGGACCTATTGGACAAAGAGGGACTAGGTATGATATCGCCTCTTGGGTTTCCATTTTTTCTAAAATCACGAGCATACATGCGAATATGCATGGTCTTAAATGTGCAAGCAAACTCTATCCAGTCATCTGTTTTTTGCGATAAGGTCGCCTTGAGCGAAGGGGTTTTTTTTAGGGTTTTTTCAGCAAGGCCTTGGACGTAGGTGTATTCGAAGGGCTGATGTTGTGGAAGATAAAGTTGAATATTTAAGCTATTTAACCCACTTTCATAGGCTTTTGAGAGTGTGGCATCAGTGAGGAAATCACCGTTTGTGTTCGCGTGTAGCGTTGCCTGGGGGAGAGATGAGCGAATCTTTTTCAGGGTCGAGTAAAACACATCATTGCCAAAGGGTTCACTGTAGCGTGTGAAAGAGATGGTTTGGTCATAGTTAATTTCTGCAAGGCCATGTATGAGTTTTTGTAAAATACTCTCATCCATAAACTTAGTATTGCTGCGACGATCTAGGTAGCTGTTGGGGCAAAACCAACAAGTACGATTGCAGTAGGAGTGGGGCTCTAGTTCTACAAGACGCACCATTTTTTTAAAAAGATGCATTTTTTGTTGAAGATTGTTGTTGGGAGAAAGATAGTGTTGACTAAGAGCAAAGAGGGGGCTCTTGGTCAACTCTTGGTGAATAAGAATTTCGTTGGCGAGACCAAGGCTTTCTATCTTGGCCAAAATATTTTCCAAATGTCCGCCCCAAAGTACGATAGGGTCTGGCCATTGGTGTAGCTGCGCTGGGGAAATAATGGGGATATTTTGAAAAAATGTCCCTGTGAGTTTGGGGTTGTTGTCGACAATGGCGCGAATAGGCAGTGTGTTCCAGTGTGTTTTGGTGGTTTTTGATAAGCCCCAAGCGAGTAAAGAGGTATCGTTGCGTTGTTGTAGTTCTTGGTGTGTCACGGAGGTGATTGCATTCATGGTGCTATTCTTTGTGAGAGGGAGTCTATTTCTTGTTTTAGTGTATTTCCTCCAGACAGCCAAAAAGCCTCTTTGTCTATATACCTAAATTCGCTTACAAATCTAGCATAGCCCCACCATGCATTGTGCAGTTGCCGTAGCATATTTGGCTGAAGCAGGGGGAGTTTTTTGAGCTTTGGTTTTGGCGCTGAAGGGGTTAGTAGGTTGTGCCAAAAGATAGGTTGCATTATTGTTTGGGCGTGAAGCTGTATGTAGCGGTTTTTTCCAGAGAGAGGGCAGATGGGGCCATGCAAGAATGTCCCCTTTTTCCCAAAATAAGGGGCTTCTTGCAGGACGCTCGATGATATAGCAATAAATTCCAAAGAGCCAGAAAAGCACAAAAGATTGTAGATATTTTCATCTAAAAAACTGATACGCTTGCATAGGGTTTTTAATGTTTCAAACTCTTTTTTGGCATGGTCTTTGGCATAAGGATGCGGAAGGTAATAGATGTTTTGATCGTGAAAACTTTGCTTGGTGTCTATGTGCTCGATGGAGATAAAGGCTCCTTTGGCGTCTACAAGTGAAGCATCTTTGGCGGTTTGACCAACGTAAATAAGTGCATTATCTTCCAAGGAAGGTTGTGGTTTGTATCTTCCGTAGGCCGTCATAAGTGAGGCCTCAAGAAGAAATTCTTCTTGTAAGACCTCTTTTTTTTGAAACTTTTTCATAAAGTTGACATTGTTGGATTTTAGGCAAATATATAAATCTCTTGCAAAGCGGAGGGGACTGATGCGTATATCTATAAAATCAATATTTTCTGCTACGCAAAATTTTTCGAGCCAAGGAGGCATTTCATAGCTTACAATAAGTGTTTTTGGGCGCAGGTTTTCAAGAAGGTAGGCTTGGGCGCGAGGGGGTATTTCATGGTAGTTGGCAGGCCAAGGGCTATTGAAAAAGCTCAAAAATCTTTCGAGAGAAAAAGTGGGCTTAAGATTGTGTTCATAGTGCCTAAAAGTGGGGCAGGAACCGATATTTAAGCCAGTTGCTTGTCTGATTGGTTCTCTAAGAAGATTATAAAAAAACTCTTTTGCAAGGCCGTATTCTTGGCGCAATACGTCGTCAAAACACACAATATACTCATATTTCATTTTTCCACCCTTGTTGCTGTTTGCAAAGCTTTCTCCACCACATCGTCCATGTCGTAGTACTTATATTCAGCCAATCTTCCTAGGAGGAGGAGGTTGGGGTATTGTTTTGCGTGGTTGGCATAGCACGCGTAAAGCGCTTGTGCGTTCTGGGTGAAAAACGGATAGTAAGGTTCAGTTTTGTTCTTTACATGTAAACATGGAAACTCTTTTAAAATCACCGTTTTTTGGCTTTTGGCGGCATGGATGTGTTTAAACTCCGTGATGCGTGTAAAATCATAATCGTTTGGGTAGTTTACAGTGGCAGCATCTTGAAACCATATTTTGTTGATTGTTTCAAACTCCAGATGGATGCTTCGATAAGGAAGTTCCCCATAACAATAATCAAACAACCTGTCAAGCATTCCTGTGTAAATCACTCGCATGGAAGATGCGGGGTCAAATACAAAAGGGGTTGCAAGTTTGAGGGTAATGTTGGGGTGATTCAAAAGATTTTCAAATAGTTTTGCATAGCCCTCTTTGGGGACGGCTTGGAAGGTGTCATTGAAGTATCTGTCGTCTTCCCCCACAAAAACAGGCACGCGCGCCGTAACAGCGCCATCAAGCTCTTCGGGCCTGATTCCCCATTGTTTGGCCGTGTAGCCCACAAATACCTTTTCATACACAAAATCAGCCAGTTTTTGCAGCAGTGGATTGGGGTGTTGTTTAAGTTCCAAAATAGCCACTTTGGTGTTGGGCGCATAGTGGCCCAAAAGGGCATCAATAAACTTTTGCGCCTCTTGGGGCGGAAAAAGCACGCGCAAGCTGTTGAAATTAAACGGCAAGGGAGCATTAACGCCGTTGATGTGGGCTTTGACTTTGTGCTCGTAAGGCGTCCATTGGGTAAAGCGCGAAAGAAAGTCCCAAACGTCTTCATTGGAAGTGTGAAACAAATGGGGCCCGTACTGGTGCACACGAATGCCCTCAGGGGAAAGCACATCGTAACAGTTTCCGCCGATGTGCGACCGTTCTTCTAGCACAAGGACATGTGCTCCTTTTTCGGCCAACACCCGCGCACTAACACTCCCCGCAAGTCCAGCGCCTGCGATAATCACATCAGCCATGCAAAAGCCTTTTGGCTTTGGTGTTGTCAAAGCGGCCTAGGAGCCCATCAGCCACAGAGTGCGTCGCAAACTTTAAGCGGAGCCATTTGTGGTCATCGTAAAGAAGGATATCTTTGACAAGTTCTCCATAAAGCCGTGCAATCTCCCAGTACACCCAAGGGCTTTTACTGTACGTCTTGGCAAGCCAGATGGCGTTGCGCAAACCAAAAAACTTCAACCACAGGCGCTCGAAGCGCACCCGTTTTTTGTGCCATCCCAGTAGCTTGCGCTCTATCTTTTCCTCTTGGCGCTCTTCTTTGTGGTAAATTTTGGCTTCATTGATGAGTAAAATCTTTCCCAGTGTTGCAAGACGCAAGCTGTATTCTGTGTCATCATGGTGGATAAAAAACTCTTTTTTGGGCAATCCAATGGCTTCAAAGGAGGAGCGCGGCACCAAAATACCCACGAAAGAAGCCATGTCTATTTCGTACGTATCGCACTCAAATGCCTCCAGAGGGAGGCGCTGTTGAAAGGCAGGCAGGGTGCGTTGGTAGTCAAACGCACCTCGGTGGCCAAAAGTGGAAAGGTGGTGGTTTTCTAGGGTCCCAATGCGCACCTGTGGAGCATATGCCGCGTAATGGGGCGCTTTTTCAATGGCAGCAACAAGTAGCGCAAGTGCGTTTGTTTCGGGCTCGGCGTCATCGTCCATGAGCCACACATACTGAGCTCCTTGCGCTTGCGCATGCCGCATTCCTTCAAAGAAGCCCCCCGCTCCGCCTAGGTTTTCTTTGAGGCAAAGGGAGGTAAAAAGCGGGTTGTTTTCATAGGTTTCAACAATGGCTTGCGTGTTGTCTGTTGAAGCATTGTCCACTACAACCACATGGGTGGGGTAGGTTTGCGCAAGCAGCGCATCGATGCATTCTTTAAGTAGAGCACTGCGGTTGTAGGTTACAACGACTGTATAAATGGGCCAAAGCGTCTCTTTCACACCCTTCCTTCTTGTAGATTTAGCAACGCATCCAACGTCTCAATCCTTCGCTCTGCCTCGTACGCCGCTTCTTTTTCAACCTCTGCAAACATCCCGCGCATGATGCGCACGGTCCCAAACCCTAAGGGTTTGATGCCTACAAAGTCTTTATGGGGATTATCTCCCACATAGAGCACCTCGTAGGGAGCAACCCCCTCGCGTGCGCAGATTTTTTCGAAACAGTAAGGCGAAGGTTTGGCGTGCATTGTACCATAGCGGTGGGTGATAAACACATGCTCCATCCACCGCGCAAGCCCCAATGCGTTGGCTTTGTTAGCCTGGACTATCTTGTGCCCGTCGGTTACCACATACAGCTTTACATGTAACGCTTTTAAGTGTTCCAGACACGCCGTTGCATCGGGCAAGAGTGTGATGGCGGGAGTGTGATGGCGGTATGCGTGCAAACAGCGGCGCACCAAGGTTTTGGAGTAGAGTCCAAACGCATCTAGCACCCTATCAAAGACTTTTCCGCGCCCATGCTGTGCCAGTATCTCTTCACACGCTTTGGCTACCGCACCCTCTGGCGTGCCGTAGTGCGCGCACAAAAACCCATCCACGGCCAAAAAACCGCTTGAAACATAACTGTGCTCATGGTATAAAGTGTCATCCATGTCAAACACCACAACCTTTACCATCGCACATCCTGTTCGACGCGCAGTTGATGGGTCACTGAGGTGTCCAAAACAAACACGTAAGATTCCCCTAAAAGCTCTTTAAAAAACCACTCGAAACTGCGCAAGCCCATGGCGTAGGAGAGGGTGCTAGCCCCACCAAAACGCACGTTGCATTCGATGAGGTGGATACCTCGGTCGTTTTGCAAAAATTGGGCGACCAAATGGCCCTTTACATGTAAGGTCTGGGCAAGGGTTTTGGTAGCCTCCAAAAGTGCGGGAGCGTCCACGTAGG
Source organism: Sulfurospirillum tamanense (assembly GCF_016937535.1). NCBI lineage: Bacteria > Pseudomonadati > Campylobacterota > Epsilonproteobacteria > Campylobacterales > Sulfurospirillaceae > Sulfurospirillum > Sulfurospirillum tamanense. The sequence continues at coordinate 48,848 of NZ_JAFHKK010000012.1, forward strand.
CGGTGAGTTTGGCTTCGCCGTGCTTTACATGTAAGCGCGCTCTAGCCACGCCGCCGACCCACCCTTCTTTGCCATTGACGTACCCATCTACACTAAACTCTTCACCTTCGATAAAGGGTTGAAACAGGGGGGAGGAGAGGGTTTTGCCAAAATCTAAAGCTTCTGTTTTGGTGGCATTTAGCAGCATAGCGCGACCGCCTGCGCCAAAGCGCTCTTTAACCACAAAACGGGAAGCATCTAGGGTGGTGATGTCAGTACTTGCAGGGATGGCTAAAGGATGTGTACTGGCAAAAAAAAGCTTGTCTTGGCATGCCTCCACCGCTTGAAGCGGCGCACAAAAAAGGGCAATATTAGCCCCCTCGAAGGCCGCTTTATGGCGGGCAAAAAAATGCACGTCTTCGTCGCGAGTAGGGATGATGGCGCCGATGCCTTGGTCTTTGCAGTAGGAAATAAACGTCTGGGCAGTACACGATGCCAGTGGCGGCATGGCCCAAAACGCATCCACCCCGTAGCGCCCAAGGCACGCAGGGTTGGCATCGGCTCCAAAAAGTTTCGCCTTTTCTCCAAGCACATACAGAGCGCTTTTTAATGCACTAAGCAGGGGAAATTTTGCTCCAATGCTCGTGACAAGGACGTTATACATGTAAATCCTCTAGGCGCAATCGTTCCCCTTTTTGCAAGTCTCTTGCTGCTTTTTTGCCAAGGACTTGGGGCAGGTGGCGCGGGTGCAGTCCGTAGCCTGGGCGTACGCTTTTGATGTTGGCTGTCGTGAGGCGCTCACCCGCTTTAATGGGGGCGCTCACGTACAGGCTGCGTGCAAAACGGCGGTTTTTTTCTTTGTACGCATCCATGGCAAAGCTGGGTTTTCCTAGCAGCGCTTCGCACTGGCGCACGGAAGCAACCATGGCACCAAAGGCGTGTTCGTCTAGGGAAAAGGCGTGGTCGGGACTGGGAATGGTGCCATCTAAGATGAAATGTTTTTCGATGACGCGCGCTCCTAAGGCCACCGCAGCAACGGGCGCGGTGATACCAAGGGTGTGGTCAGAAAAGCCCGCCAGGACACCAAAGCGTTCGGGGATTTTGGCAAGGGTGGTGAGGTTGGCCCGTTCAAGGGGCGCGGGGTAGGCGGAGACGCAATGCAAGAAAATAAGCTGTTCGTTGCCAGTTTTTCGCGCCAAGGCGACCACTTCGTCTAACTCCTCTTCGGTGGCGATGCCCGTGGAAAGGATGAGCGGTTTGCCCGTGCGCAAACATAGTTCTATTAAAGCGTGGTCAGTTGCTTCAAAACTGGCGATTTTGTACGCGGGTGGGTCAAATTGCTCCAAAAACTCTACCGCGCTACTGTCAAATGGGCTGGAAAAGCAGAGCAGCCCTGCTTCTTTGGCCGCAGCAAAAAGCTTGGCGTGCCATTCCCAGGGTGTGTAGGCTTTTTGGTACAAGGCGTGCAAGCTTTGCCCATCCCAAAGCGTACCTCCGTCGATGCGAAAATCAGGCGTGTCGGCGTCTAGGGTGATGGTGTCGGCGGTGTAGGTTTGGAGTTTGATGGCGTCTGCTCCTGCGCGCGCGGCGGCACGAATGGTCTGGATGGCCAAATCAAGAGAGCCGTTGTGGTTGGCGGAAAGTTCGGCGATGATGAAGGTTTTTTGGGTTGCAAAATCAAAGGTGCCAATGCGCAAAACTACTCCTTAAAGTGTGCTCAAACAATGCCTCGTCCCATCTGTCTATGGTGCGATAGCCTTGTGCTTGGAGGTATGCTACCATATCGGCCTGATTGTCCGCGGTTTTAATGGCCAAAAACGGCACGTCCATGAAGAGCACTTCGTGGGCAAGGGTGCTGGCAGAGATGATGGCAAAACGGCTTTGGTGGAGGAGTTTTGCCACCTCCTTTGTGTTGACATGTAAGGATACGTTGGGTTTGGTCTTGACATATGTTTTGAGTGCTTCAAGGTTGGCATTGGCGTTAGTGCTCAGGACGTTTACATGTAAGGTTTTAGGTAAAGCTTTGAGGATGGGAGTGGTAAGATTAGCACTATCTGTCCCGCCCATGGCCAGAAAAATATCACTGATTTTTTCTCGTTTTATTTTTTTTTCACGGTAAAATTCTTCGCGGATGAGAGGTATGCCACACTGAAGTTCGCAGTAGCTTGGCACCAAGCCCTTGTAACGCGAAGCATCAGCACACAGGTTGGGATTGCGCAAAGTATCGCAACAATGTTTTTCATAGGTGTCATCAAATGCGAGGATTTTCACCCCTGTTTTTTCTTTTATTTTTCTCTCAGCTTCATAGTTAATACCGTAATGGTCGATGATTAACATCTTTACATGTAACGCCGAAATAAGTTTTATAATTTCTTCAGGTTCATTGGAAGGCACTACATGTAACGGATAAGGAATCTGACTATTGATGTTGCCCTCAAGGTTGCGACACGCAAAATGCACCGCCTTCTTCGGGTACTCCTTAGACAACACTAAACAACGCATCACATGCCCAAGGCCAAGGACGCTTGAACTATCGCACCGAAAGAGAATGCTCACGCCACGCCTTATACATCAGCTCCGCCCGTGTCCAATCTTCCATGGTGTCGATGTCTTGCACCAAGTGGCGAGGTAGCTCTACCATGACGCTTTGGGGTGAAAAAACCGCTTTTTGCGCAAGCCACGTTTGGGGCCTCGCCCAGTAAAACTGTCCTGCGTCGTGGTAGGCTTCTTCTAAATCTTGACTTCGCGTGGGAGCAAATTGGGGGTAAAACATCGCTACTCCATCGCCACTGCGCTTCAGGGCACGCTGGATGGGATAGGCAAAGGTGGTAGCACTAAAAGCAAAATCCGCCTTACATGTAAGGAGTTTTTCGAGTCCCGCTTGCAAATAGTGGGTTTGTAAAAAAGGCGCCGTGGCGTAGATACAACACGCCGCTTCTACCGCGTCCAAATCCATACATGTAAGGGCGTGGGCGACCACGGGTGTGGTGCCAGTGAAATCATCGGCTAGCGCATAGGGACGCATCAAAACCTCGGCGCCACGTGCCTTTGCCACTTGGGCAATTTCTGCATCATCGGTGCTGACAATAATACGCCCAAACAACCCACTTTCTCGCGCCACATCAATGCTATAAGCGATGAGCGGTTTCCCGCAAAAAGCTTTAATGTTTTTACGCGGAATGCGCTTGCTCCCCCCCCGCGCGGGGATGATGGCGATGTTCACAGTCTGCATCCTTGTGCGTCGTTGATGAGCTCCAAAAAGGTCTTTGCCACCAAAGCCGCCTCTTCCATGTCCATCCCCTGATGGCAAGGCAAGGAAAGCTCGGCACGGTAAAAATCCTCCGTATTGGGCAAGCGTTGTTCGCCAAAAAGAGCCTTGTAGTGGCTAAATTGGTAGGTCGGTTTGTAGTGTACTTGCACGCCGATGCCCTTTACATGTAAGGCTTTAAAAATATCCTCTTTGGCGCACCACAAAGAGCGCTCTAAAAGAACAGGATACAAATGCCTCGCACTCTTTACATGTAAAGGTGGCGTGATGGGAAAAACATTAGGGTGTCCCGCAAATATTTCGTCATAAAACGCGGCAATTTGCGCGCGCTTGGCGATAAAACTCTCCAGTTTTTTTAGCTGACTTAAGCCCATGGCACACGCCACATCGCTCAGGCGGTAGTTATACCCAAGCTCTTCCATGTCCGAATTCCACAACGCCTTTTTCACAATCCCGTGGCTTCGAAGTTTTTTGGCTTTTTCGTACAAGGCGGTGTCGTTGGTGGCGATGGCTCCGCCCTCGCCGCAAGTAGTGATGGGTTTAATGGCATGAAACGAAAAGATGCTCATGTCTGCCACGCCACCTACTTTTTCGCCGTTGATTTGGCTACCTAAGGCGTGGGAAGCATCTTCGATGAGAAAGAGTCCGTGGGCGTCGCACAAGGCTTTGATGGCGTGAATTTCCACAGGATTACCGCCAAAATCCACAGGAACGATGGCTTTGGTCTGGGGGGTGATAAGGCTTTCGAGTTTGCGCTCGTTCATGTTCCCATCGTATTTTACATCGCAAAAAACAGGCGTTGCCCCGCACATGAGCGCGGCGTTAGCAGTCGCGGCAAAGGTGATGGGCGTGGTAATGAGTGCATCTCCTTCGCTCAAACCAATGCACCGATAGGCTACATGTAAGGCCGAAGTCGCGGAGTTTAGTGCCACCACATGCTTTACATGTAAGTAGTCTGCTAAGGCGTTTTCAAAGGCTTCCACCGTGGTTCCACCCGTGAGAAAATCCCCCCTTAGGGCCTCCACAACGGCGGCGATGTCGTCTTCATCCACATGTTGGCAGGAGTAAGGAATCATAGCGCCTCAATCATTGCAAGTAGTTCTTGGGCACTGAGCCAGTGGGTATTGGCGTGGGAATTGTACTCAAATCCAAGGGCCACTTCCTCACCTTTTTCTCCAAGGGCGTTGCGTGCAAAGTCAACAGCTTTGGCAAACCGAATGGTAGGCTTAATAATGAAATGATCGTGAAACTCCAAACTCAAATGGCTATCATCGCTTGGAATCATCACTTCGTGCAGTTTTTCTCCAGGGCGAATCCCGATGGTGTGGGTAGGCAAGTGGGGCGCGATGGCATAGGCTAAGTCGGTGATTTTCATGGAAGGGATTTTAGGCACGAAAATCTCCCCACCGTGCATACGCGCAAAGCTTTTAAAGACAAACTCCACCCCTTGGGGTAGGGTAATCCAAAAGCGCGTCATACGCCCATCGGTGATGGGCAAACTTGTGGCGCCCTCAGCAATGAGTTGCTTAAAAAAGGGCACCACAGACCCGCGCGAACCGATGACATTGCCATAGCGCACGACGGAAAACTGGGTATTTTGGCTTCCTTTGATGTTATTGGCCGCCACAAAGAGCTTGTCGCTGGCCAGTTTGGTAGCGCCGTAGAGGTTGATGGGGCTGGCGGCTTTGTCGGTGGAGAGGGCGATGACTTTTTGCACCCCATTGTCCAGTGCCGCATCGATGACATTTTGCGCGCCGTAGATGTTGGTTTTGATGCACTCCATGGGGTTGTATTCGGCGATGGGAACGTGTTTGAGCGCGGCGGCGTGGATGACAATATCCACGCCATTCATGGCTTTTTGGAGGCGCTTTTCATCCCGTACATCCCCGATGAAATAGCGCATGCAAGAGGCGCTAAAGCGTTGGGCCATCTCGTATTGTTTGAGTTCGTCGCGGGAGTAGATGATGATTTTGTTGGGTTTGTAAGAGGCAAGAAGCATGCGGGTGGCCATGTTGCCAAAACTGCCTGTTCCGCCGGTGATGAGGATGTTTTTTCCGTTAAACACTGATGCAATCCTTGCGCGAAGATGCGCAATGATACCAAAACCTAGGTTTGGTTTGACTTTCGTGCCACAAAAGAGGTAAAATGTACCTTAAGATGCATTAAGGAGGTTCTTATGCAAATCGGATCACTTACTAACACGTTCACCTCCACGGTGATGAATCAGCACAAAACCAACACAGAAGACACCCTAGCAAAAATCGCGGCAACGCGAGAACTAAGCGGCAAAGACGGGGCCAATCTCATTAACGCCAACATGCTCAACTCCCAGCTTGCCACCATGACCCAACAAGTCCAAAACGAAAACGCGACTATCGGGATGCTTCAAGTGGCCGATGGTGCGCTCAAAGGGGTGCAAGCAGGGGCAGAGCGCCTCAACGAACTCTCCGTCGCGTACAATAACGCCGCTTTGGGAAGTGACCAAAGAGCGATGCTAGAGCAAGAATTCAACACCACGCGCGATGCCATGAGTGACATGATGAATCAAACCACCTTTAACGGACAAGCTCTTTTTGGAAACGCGTCTGCTTTGGGGCTTGGCGAGGTCAGCATGGGAGAGGTTGCCATTGACAACCAAGAAAGCATCGAAGGGTTGCGAGAGCAAGTGAGCGGATTGTTCTCAGATGTGGGCAGTGCGAGCCAAGGGGCACAAGTAGCGGTGAATAATTTACTTGCAGGCATCAGCAGCACCGCATCAAGCTACGCGCAAGTTTCTGAGACACCCCTAAGCCAAAAGCTCAATGAGCTTAGCCAAAGTCAAACGGGACTTACCGCTTCGGCGATGGCCCAATCCCACAACATGGCCATTTTGCAACAGCAAATGACCATGTTGCTAGGGTAAAAATTACCTCAAAATACGAGGCAGGGTGATGCCAGTTTGTCCTTGGTACTTGCCCGCCTTGTCCTTATACGTCGTTTCACACGGTTCGTCCCCTTCCAAAAAGAGCACTTGCGCGATGCCTTCGTTAGCATAAATCTTCGCAGGTAACGGTGTAGTATTAGAAATCTCGATGGTAATATGCCCTTCAAAATCAGGCTCAAAAGGCGTGACATTAACGATGATGCCACATCTGGCGTAGGTGCTTTTTCCTAGACAAATGGCGAGCACATTGCGGGGAATGCGAAAGTACTCCACTGTGCGTGCAAGAGCAAAGGAGTTGGGAGGCACGATGCACACATCCCCTTCAAAATCCACCACGTTTTGGGCATCAAAGTGCTTGGGGTCTACCACTGTAGAGTTGACATTGGTAAAGATTTTGAACTCGCGCCCGACGCGGATGTCGTATCCGTAACTGCTCACACCGTAGCTAACGACGTTTTTTCCTACCTGTTCTTCGCAAAACGGTTCTATCATTTTTTCCTCAAGTGACTTCTTTCGAATCCAGCTGTCGGCTTTCAAACCCATGGGTATCCTTAAGTGCAAGTTAGTTGAATATGTGGTATTATAACACAAAATTGTGCCGCCAAAAATCCTTCAAAGCGGTTCAAAACCCTCACATTTAGGAGCCTCCTTATGAAGAAACAAGACATCAAAGATTTGATGAAATTTTTTGATAGTACTGGAATTACCCGTTTACATGTAAAAGAAAATGATTTTGAAATCGAAATCGAAAAAAAAGGCGAAATCACCACTGTTGTGTCTGCCGCCCCTGTTTCACAAGTTGCTCCCAAGGAAGTTTCTGTTTCCGCACCACAAGCCGCACCTGTTCCTTGCAGTGAGGGCCCAAGCATCAAATCTCCTATGGTGGGGACTTTCTACCAAGCTCCAGCTCCAGATGCGGCACCTTTTGTTAAAGTAGGGCAAGTGGTCAGAAAAGGACAAGCCATTGGCATCATCGAAGCCATGAAAATCATGAATGAAATCGAAGCAGATTTTGATTGTAAAGTTGTTAGCATTTTAGTGGAAGATGGACAGCCGGTAGAGTTTGATATGCCGTTGTTTAGTGTGGAGAAATTGTAATGAAGATCGAAAAGATCCTTGTTGCCAATCGCGGTGAAATCGCCCTTCGCGCGATTCGCACCATTCAAGAAATGGGCAAACAAGCTATTGCGGTATACTCCACAGCGGACAAAGATGCACTGTATCTAAAGTATGCTGATGCGTCTATTTGCATTGGTGGCCCAAAGTCGGCCCAAAGCTACTTGAGCATTCCCTCCATCATCACGGCTGCTGAAATCAGTGAATGCGATGCGATTTTCCCCGGATACGGCTTTTTGAGTGAAAACCAAAGCTTTGTGGAAATTTGTGAGCACCATAAAATCAAGTTCATCGGCCCGAGTGTGGATGTGATGATGATGATGAGCGACAAGTCCAAAGCTAAAGAGGTGATGAAAAAAGCAGGCGTGCCTGTCATCCCAGGAAGCGAAGGTGCGCTTAAGAGTGTTGAGGAGGCCAGAGCATTAGCCAATGCAATGGGCTACCCTGTCATCATTAAAGCCGCCGCAGGTGGCGGTGGACGTGGTATGCGCGTCGTGCACAAAGAAGAAGACGTAGAAAAACTCTTTTTGGGTGCCGAGAGCGAAGCAGTGAGCGCCTTTGGCGATGGCACCTTGTACATGGAAAAATACATCTTAAAACCCCGCCACATCGAAGTGCAAGTCATGGGAGATAGTCACGGCAACGCCATTCACATCGGTGAGCGCGATTGTTCGTTGCAGCGTCGCCATCAAAAACTCATCGAAGAATCTCCCGCTATTTTGCTTGATGATGAAACCCGTGCTAAGCTTCTTGCTACCGCCGTGAAAGCCACCAAAGCTATCGGTTATGAAAACGCGGGCACTTTTGAGTTTTTGGTCGATGCGGATAAAAACTTTTACTTCATGGAAATGAACACCCGTTTACAAGTGGAACATTGTGTCAGCGAAATGGTCAGTGGTTTAGACATCATTGAACTCATGATTCGTGTGGCTGAGGGTGAAGCTTTGCCTCCTCAAGAAGCCATTACATGTAAAGGCCATTCCATTGAGTGCCGCATTACCGCGGAAGACCCCGTGCGTTTCATCCCAAGTCCTGGAAAAATCACCACGTTCATTGCTCCTGGTGGGCGCAACGTGCGGTTAGATTCCCATGCCTATTCGGGCTATGTGGTGCCTTCGCACTATGATTCGATGATTGGAAAGCTTGTCGTGTGGGCGGAGGACCGACCGCGCGCGATTGCTAAGATGAAACAAGCGTTAAAAGAGTTACATGTAGAAGGGATTAAGACCGTGCGAGATTTCCACCTTGCCATGATGGATAATCCTGATTTTATCAGCAATAATTACGACACCAACTACCTCTCAACTCTTTAAAAAAGGAGCTAGTGCGTGAAGATACACTCGGCGTTTGGGACAAACATTAACCATGTTCAACAACAGCGCGTCAGTACTTCACCCACGCTCTCCCCTGCTAAAGAGGCAGCTTCTCTTGCGTCACACCAAACACCTAAAAGTATCCTAACGCACCAATTATTAAACACCCATTCAAATGAGGGATTTTTACAAGCTTTGCATCAAGGGGTGGGCACTTTAGAAAAAGAGATGAAGGGGTTGCGCGCCCTTGTAAACATGCCTTCCTCAAAAGAAACATTTGACGCACTTCGGGAAAAAATGATGGACTTAGTAGATAATTCTCTTTATGAGAACCATTCTTTGTTTCACAGCACCTCGTCTTTATTGCTTCCTGAGGGCTCGACAGAATCCCCTTCTTTTGGCTTTTTAGAAACATTGGAATACGATGATGAAGCAGGGTTGGAAGAGGCGCTAAAGTATTTAAATGCTGCAAGCTTAAAGTTGGAAAAAGCGCTTTTTGTGAATCGCGTGACCACTTTCAATACCCTTGCTGCGCTAAGCACAGGTGGATTGGCTGATGAGAAAGGTGATGCCTATGCACACATCAGGGAGCACATAGGCACGCTACTTAAGGACGTCTAAGGACGACAATATCTGCACTAGCTTTGAGTTTTTCAAAGTAGTTGTTAATGGCTTCTTGGCGACGCTTTTCTTCAAGGTGATTTTCGATAGCGCCTCGGGCGCGCTCAAAAGGAACCGATTCAAACCCACTTTTTTTGCTTACCAAGTACATAGCCACACCTTGATTACCTGTTGCAATGGGAGTAAATTCTCCTTCGTTTGTTTGGTTGAGGTAATAGTGCGTTCGTCCATCCAAAGAGCCTGCTTGGAGAGTTTCTTCTTTAATGGTAACGCCCGAAACAACACTCATGGGCGAAGCGATAACACGCTCTAGGGCTTCGGCATTAGGGGCTTCGTATCGGATAACTTGAAAAGTGTTTGCTTGTAGAAATTCTTCTGGATTGGCTTCGTAGTACCGTCGTACTTCCGCCCCGTCAATGGGTGCGATGGCATTGGCAAAGATGCGTTGGTAAAGCTTTTCTTGTTTGATGGCGCGCTCTAGTTCCTTTTTATAAGCTTCCAATCCCATATTCCGGCTAGCAATAAAGGCAGTAAGCTCGGTTACGCTAATCCCATTTTGTGCCGCGATACCCTCCATGCGTGATTGCACTTCAAAGGCGTTGGCACTAATGCCAAGACGTTTGATTTGAGAATCCTCAAGTCGCTCTTGCACGAGCATGTCTAGGGCTTCCCGCAAGGAGATGTTTTTTGCCCCAGCGGCTTTATGGATTTCATACAGGGTGATGGGTTCACTGTTGACAGTGACAGAGATAGCATTGACAAGCCCAGCGTAGGAGAGAGAGCATGTCGCAACCACCGCCAAAAGGGAAAGTTTTAAAGGTTTTAGGGTCATGGGAATTATCCTTTATTTAAGTAAGAAGTCAATATAATTTAAACTCAAACAAGCTTTAATCATAGCATTAAAACAATTGAATTTAACTAAAATCTTTCGCCCCAGTGTGAATGTTTTTGTAAAATCCCTATGATTGACATGCTTACATGTAAAAGGAAAATAATGGTTGTAACGCGGTTTGCCCCTTCTCCGACAGGTTATTTGCATATTGGTGGGTTGCGCACAGCGCTGTATTCGTACTTGTGGGCGCGACGTATGGGTGGGAAATTTCTCCTCCGTATCGAAGATACTGATCAAAAGCGCAATTCTGTTGAGGCGGCACAAGCCATTGAAGAGGCTTTTGCGTGGTGCGGGATGGAGCATGATAGTGAAGTAGTGTATCAGTCTTCACGCATGGCTATTTACCAAGAACACATCCAGAAACTTTTGGATGGGGGAAAGGCGTATTATTGCTACATGTCCAAAGAAGAGCTTGATGCCCTCAGGGAAGACCAAACTGCCCGTAAAGAACGTCCTAAATACGACGGGAGATACCGTGATTTTACAGGTACGCCTCCTGAGGGGATTGCTCCAGTAGTGCGCATCAAAGCGCCGTTTGAGGGGGAAATTCGCTTCCACGATGGCGTAAAAGGCGACATGCGGTTTCAAGCAGCGGACATCTTGGATGATTTCATCATCGCGCGCAGTGATGGCACGCCTACGTACAATTTTGTTGTCGCAGTGGATGACGCACTGATGGGCGTAAATCATGTGATTCGCGGGGACGACCACCTCTCCAACACACCCAAACAAATTATCATTTATGAAGCACTGGGATTTGATGTGCCAAAGTTTTTTCACGTCCCAATGATTCTTAATGCAAGTGGCAAAAAACTCTCCAAGCGTGACGGGGCGACGGACGTGATGGAATACCCTAAAATGGGTTACTTAAAAGAGGCGTTATTAAACTTTTTGGTACGCCTTGGATGGAGCCATGGAGACCAAGAGATTTTTTCTATGGAAGAGATGAGGACGTTGTTTGACCCCAATACTATTAACGCCTCTGCTTCAGCTTTTAATGCCCAAAAGCTTGATTGGCTTAATGCCCATTATATTAAAACACTGCCCCATGAGGCACTTGTAAAAGAGCTAAAGCGTTTTGATGTAGACGTAAGCGCGCACCCTCAGCAAATTTTATTAATTGACGCGTTGCGTGAGCGCGCAAAAACCCTTGTGGAGCTTGCCGCAGGTGTGCGTACAATCATTGAAGCACCTAAGGCTTACGATGAAAAAGCGGTCAGTAAGTTCATGTCTCCCGAGACATTGGAGCTTTTGGAGCTGTTTTGTGCGGCCATTCAAACACAAGAGGAACCAACGTGTGTTGAAGATTTTGAAGGGGTGGCCAAAACCCTTTTGGAAGCGCACGGCGTGGGACTTGGGAAGCTAGCCCAGCCTATTCGCATTAGCTTAGTAGGAAGTGCTGTAAGCCCCTCGGTGTTTCACGTCATGGCAGTGCTTGGACAAGAAGAAAGTGTTGCACGCATGAAGAGATTTATCACATTTTATAAGGAGTCAGGCAAATGAGTAAAACGGGTAAAGTTGAACGCGAAGAAGCGTTAGAATACCACCTCGGTGGCAAAATTGGCATCGAGGTAACCAAGCCTTGTGTAACCCAGCGCGACCTTTCAACGGCTTATAGTCCTGGTGTTGCATTTCCTTGCTTGGAAATTGAAAGAGACCCTAAGCTCGCTTATGAATACACAGGAAAAGGCAATCTTGTGGGTGTTATTAGCGACGGTACGGCAGTGCTCGGTCTTGGTGACATTGGCGCACTTGCCAGCAAGCCTGTTATGGAAGGTAAAGCGGTTTTGTTTAAAAAATTTGCAGGCGTGAATGCGTATGATATTGAAATCAACGAAAAAGACCCTGATAAATTTGTCGACATTTGTGTGGCAATTTCTGAAACATTTGGGGGCATTAACCTTGAAGATATTAGCGGTCCTCGCTGTTTTGAGATTGAGCAAAAGCTTCAAGAGCGCGTAAACATTCCTGTGATGCACGATGACCAACACGGCACGGCTATCATTTCTAGTGCGGGTTTACTTAATGCTCTTGAGATTACAGGCAAAAAAATCGAAGCGATTAAAATCGTCGTTATTGGTGCGGGTGCTGCGGGTGTAGCGTGTGCGAAAATGTACAAAGCCATGGGTGCAAAAAATGTCATCGTGCTAGACTCCAAGGGCGTTATTAACCATAAACGCGAAGGCCTAGACCGTGTCAAGCAAGAGCTTGTAACTCAAACCGACGAAGAAACGCTAGAGGAGGCTATGAAAGGTGCAGACATGGTGCTTGGCTTAAGCAAGGCGGGCATATTGACCCCTGAAATGATTGGTTCTATGAATGCAGACCCTATTATTTTTGCTTGCGCGAATCCAACACCTGAAATTCTTCCTGAAGAAGTAGCAGCGGTGCGCAGTGATGCCATCATGGGGACTGGCCGAAGCGATTATCCCAACCAAATCAACAACGTACTTGGTTTCCCCTTTATTTTCCGCGGTGCCCTTGATGTACGTGCGTCCAAGATTACCGAAAGCATGAAGCTTGCGGCTGCAAAAGCACTAGCGGCATTAGCAAAAGAAGACGTGCCAGAATCTATTAAAAAAACTTACGGTCGCGAAGAGATGAGTTTTGGGCGTGATTATGTTATTCCTACCCCTTTTGATAAGCGTGTGTATGTGTGGGTTTCAGCGGCTGTGGCGCAAGCAGCATGGGAACATAAAGTGGCCAATGTCGAGAGCTTTGATGTTGAAAAGTATAAAGAAGAGCTAGAAGCTCGCATTTAAGGAGTCATATGCAAAACGTTCATGTCATCAACCACCCACTGATTGAGCACAAACTTGCTATTTTGAGGGACAGTAAAACAGAGCCGTTTCACTTTCGTTTGCTAGTGGATGAGATTTCGTACCTCATGCTTTTTGAGGCAACCCGAGATTTACCCCTTAAGCCCGTGGAGGTGCAAACGCCTGTGGCGGTAGCAAAAGCCCAAAAACTTGCCACCAGTGTGATGATTTGTCCGATTTTGCGCGCAGCCCTTGGAATGCTGGATGGTATTTTTAAACTCATTCCGGATGCGAGCGTTGGGTTTTTAGGCTTTCAACGCAACGAAACAACCTTGGAGGCGGAGTTTTATTATGCGAAACTTCCTGCCGACCATGCTTCGCGTACGGCCATCATCATCGATCCCATGTTTGCTACAGGAGGCACTGCCATAGATGCGGTGAATTTTTTGAAAGCCAAAGGCGTCAAAGACATTCGGTTTTTGGCCCTTGTCTCAGCGCCTGAGGGGCTCAATAAATTTGCAGCAGTCCATCCTGACGTGCCAGTATACACGGCGTGTATTGATGAAAAATTAAATGAAAACGGTTATATTGTACCAGGACTTGGAGACGCAGGAGACCGTGTGTTTAATACGGGGAATTAGCTTTACATGTAAAGAAAAAACCGACGCACCCCAACACGAAAAACGTGCTTAGGCAAGGGGTGTGTCGAAATCTCATTAGGCAAATGATGGTAGAAGTGTAGCGCATTTGCATGACAAAAAAATGAACTAAAGTCCACAAAACCTTTTTTGAAATCTGTTTTACTAAATTGCCCCTTGATCAATCATTGCATCGGCCACCTTACGGAATCCTGCAATATTGGCGCCCATGACCAAATTTCCTTCCTCTCCAAATTCTTGAGACGTTGCATAGGAAGTGTTAAAAATGGAACGCATGATGCAGTGGAGTTTGCTGTCCACTTCGGCAAAACTCCAACTTTGCATACTGGCATTTTGACTCATTTCCAGTTGCGAGGTAGCAACTCCGCCTGCATTGGCTGCCTTGGCGGGCCCATAAAGAATCTCTTTGTGGGCAATGATAAAATCCATCGCCTCCATTGTAGTAGGCATGTTGGCACCTTCGCAAATAAGGCGACACCCATTAGCATAAAGGGTTTGGACATCTTCAAGATTCATTTCATTTTGCGTAGCGCTTGGAAAAGCGGCGTCACAAGGGATGCTCCACACGCCGTTGCACTCTTTTTTGTATTGGTGGCAAGGAATATACCGTGCATTGGGATGGACGCGCACGTATTCACTTAGAGACTCACGCTGTATCTCTTTTATCAATTTAAGGGTGTCAAGATCAATGCCGTTTTTGTCATAAACCATTCCGCGCGAATCGCTACATGTAACGGGCAATGCTTCCATGGAATAAAGCTTTTGGATGGTGTAAATTGCTACATTTCCTGCCCCTGAAACAGTACATACTTTACCTTTAAGGCTCTCTCCATTTTTGTTTAACATCTCCTCGGCAAAGTACACGGAGCCAAACCCCGTGGCTTCTTTGCGCACCAAAGACCCACCCCAGTTTAACCCTTTGCCTGTTAGCACTCCTTCAAAATTTCCCGTCAGCCGCTTATACTGACCAAACATGTAGCCCAGTTCGCGCGCACCCACGCCGATGTCGCCCGCAGGGATGTCTTTGGTCTCGCCGATGTGCTTGTAGAGTTCACTCATAAAGGCTTGGCAAAACTTCATGATTTCGTTGTCGCTTTTGCCTTTGGGGTCAAAGTTGCTTCCCCCTTTGCCTCCGCCAATGTTAAGGCCCGTGAGGGAGTTTTTAAAAATCTGTTCGAAGCCCAGAAACTTGATGATGCCTAGATTGACCGACGGGTGAAACCGCAACCCTCCCTTGTACGGCCCAATGGCAGAGTTAAACTGCACGCGGTAGCCGATGTTGGTGCGGTACACGCCCGCGTCATCCACCCACACCACGCGAAAAATAATCGTGCGCTCAGGCACAACAATGCGGTCGATGATGTTGTATTTATCATATTTAGGTTCGGCTTGCAAAAGGGGTGCCAAAGAGCGCAAAACCTCTTCGGCGGCTTGGTAAAATTCGGTCTGACCAGGTGTGGCGTCTTGGATGCGTTCTAGTACGGTGTCAATATAGCGAGTGACAGACATGGGGGTTCCTTGGCAGAAAAATAGTTCGCTTCTACTTTAACAAAAGTAAAGACCAAAGCAGATAAGGCTAAAGGCTTGGCCCAACGAATAAAGCCATGCGTTACAGAGGGTTACAGTTTAGTCTTTGGCTTTTTAACCTCCCTTGTGGCACAATGCCCCAATGATAACCGAACGCACCCTTCCTAGACTCATTACTCTAACCCCTATTGTCACCATTTTGGCTTTCGCCAGTGTGATGATTTATGGCATCATCACCTCTCAATACGAAACCTTTGCCCGTGAATCGGCGCTTTTGGAGGCTGAGTATATCGAAACCCAAAAGCAACTGCTTAAAGAAGAAAATGACAAAATTCATGCCTACATCGCCTACCACCGTGGGTTGTTGCAAGAAGAAGACTCAGCCAAAGTCAAGGCCCAAATCATCGGTTGGATGGAGAGCGTGCGCTATGGGGTGGATGGGTACATTTGGGTGCATGATACTACGCACCATCTCGTGGCACATCCTTTTCGTCAAGAGAGTATCGGTATTGATGACACAAATAATACCGATGCTACAGGTGCGCTAATTTTTCGCTCCTTTATTGACACGGCACAAACTTTTCCCGAGGGCGGGTTTGTGGAGTACTATTGGGCGCGCCCAGGGGTGGAAACGCCAGCGAAGAAGATTGGCTTTTTAAAACTCGAACCCCAGTACGGTTGGGTGATTGGCACGGGCGTGTACGTGGATGACATCGTCGAAGAGCTAGCCAAGCGCAAAAGCCAAATGGAAGCCCAAACAGACGCGTACGTGCAGGTGGTGCTGCTCACAGCCATTTTCCTAACCGTGGTGTTTGGGATGATAAGCTATGTTATTTCTAGGGCAATGGTACGGGTGCTTGATGTATACAAAGAGAGCGTGGCCCTCAAAGAGCACTCGCTAACCCAGCTCAACGCTTCGTTAAGTTTGCGCATCGAAGCGGCCCTTGAAGAGGCCAAGGCCAAAGACCAAGCGCTTTTACACCAGTCGCGTTTAGCTCAAATGGGGGAGATGATGAGCCTCATCGCCCACCAATGGCGGCAACCTTTGAGTGAAGTGTTAGGGATTTTCATGGAGCTTGAAACGGCGGCGAAATTTGGCAAAGCCGACCAACGCTACATCGAGAACGAAGCCAAAGAAGGCGACAGACTCATCCGCTACATGTCCCAAACTATCGATGATTTTCGCAACTTTTTTAAACCCGAAACTACCAAAGAGCGGTTTTGCATTGTGGCCGCGTGCCAAGAAGCGTTAACCTTGGCCCATGCGAGCTTAAAGCATCAAAACATTGAGGTGATCTTTAAGGCGCAAAAGGAAGTGTGGGCAATGGGGTATCCTTCTGCGTACGCCCAAGTGGTGCTAAACCTCATTCAAAATGCCAAAGACGCCCACTTGCACCAAGGCACCCCTTTTCCTTGGATTGAGATAGAGGTTTTAAATGAGGGGGAAGAGGTGTGTGTGCGCTTAAGTGACAATGCCGGCGGGATTGATGAAGAGGTCTTGGAGGGCCTTTTTGAACCCTATGTGACTACCAAAAAAGGTTCAGGAACGGGCCTTGGGCTCTACATGGCGAAGATGATCATGGAGAAGCATTTGGGCGGGAAGATTGAAGCTAACAACAGTGCCCTTGGCGCTGTATTTATTCTAAGGATGAGCCGTGAAGGATGAACGTTTTTCGTCATTAACCCTTTTGTGTGTAGAGGATGAAACCGGAGTGCGCCGACGGTTGGTCAATACCTTGGCCTTTTATTTTCATAAAGTCTACGAAGCAGAAAATGGTGCAGAAGCGCTAGGCGTTATCGAAGAGCATCAGCCTGATGTGGTTTTGTGCGACATCGACATGCCGGTGATGGACGGGATTGCGCTAGTGCGCCAGATTCGCAAAGAGGATTTTAGTACGCCTATTGTGATGCTTACCGCGTACGCCCAAGAGGAATATTTGCTTGAGCTTGTGAATTTGCACATTCACCACTACATTTTAAAACCTGTGAACAGCGAACGGCTTTTAGAGGGTCTGGAAGCGGCTTTACGCGGGAAAATTTCAGGACGCATTCGTCTGTGCGAAGGACTAGTGCTTGACCTTGGGCGTAAGAGTGTGTTGTGGCAGAATGAGGAAATTTCTCTTTCTCGTCGAGAGGTACTGTTTTTGTCACTTTTGGTAAATCATGATCACCACGTGGTCCGATACGCCACCCTCGAAGAGCGGCTATGGAGCGACAAACCTATGAGCCAAGATGCTTTAAAAAGCTTTGTGCGGGATTTGCGAAAGAAAATACCCATGGATGTCATCGAAAATATTTCTCAACTTGGGTATCGCCTTTGTTGTGAAAAAAAGTGACACCTTAAAAAGATATTTTCTTTATTGCGCCCCTTTTTGTGGGAAATGATGAAAAAATAATCACTCCTTGTGTTCATTTCCCCACTTTTTCCCCTCCGTTATCTTTTATGATAGAGACCAAAACTACATCTTAAGGAGTTACCATGTTACGAAAAGCTTTGCTTTTGGCGGGTTTGGGCGTTGCGCTTTTAGCCAATCCTATCAAACTTGACCTCAACGCCATTTATGGCGCTAACAACTTTCATACCATCGGGGCGCAAAAATACGCCGATTTGGTGAAAGAGTACACGGCCGGTAATGTGAACATCGTAGTGCATCCTGGCGCGTCGCTTGTAAAGGGAAATCCTCTTCAAGCAGTACGTAATGGCACAGTAGCGATGACAGACATGTTTATTCCTTTCACTGCAGGTGGCGGCAAATCTTTTGGAATTTCTGCCCTTCCTTTCATCGCGCAAAGCTACGAGGATGCGTACCGTTTGTACCAAATCTCCAAACCTGCCTACGAAGCAACCGCTGCTCAGTGGAACCAAAAGATTCTCTACGCGGTTTCGTGGCCACCCAGCGGGATTTACACCATGAATCCCATCAATTCAACGGCGGATTTTAAAACCGTCAAGGCCCGAACCTACGACCGCAATTCCGCCAACTTTGTAAGTATGGTGGGGGGAAACGCCGTGGCACTTCCATGGGGTGAGGTTTATTCTGCCCTTCAGACAGGTATGGTAAACGCTGTGCTTACTTCTTCAGCGTCAGGAAAAGATGGCAACTTTTGGGAAGTGCTAAAACACTTTACAAAAATTAGCTACGCGTACCCTTTGCAAGCGGTGACCATCAACCTTGACTACTGGAAATCTCTCTCCAAAGCCCAACAAGAAGCGATGCTAAAAGCAGCAAATGAGATTGAAGTTGCTCAGTGGGAAGCGAGCAAGCAAGAAGACGCGGTAGCGCTTAAAATGCTCATTGACAATGGCATGAGTGTTAGCGAAACCAGTGACACCCTTAAAGGGCAACTGGATGAGGTGGCGAAGAAGATGCTAGAGGAGTACCTAGCTGACGCAGAGCCTGCCATCAAAGCGATTTTTACGGAATACTACGCCCAATGATCGGCTGGGTTTTCACACTAAATAGGTGGCTCTCCAAGGGGGGAGCCGTCCTTTCCTCGGTGGCACTCATCGTGTTAATCGTGCTGATTTTGGTGGAGATTTTAGGGCGCTCTTTTTTTCAGTACTCGACCATGATCGCCGATGAATACAGCGGATACCTTTACCTTTCAGCGGTTTTTTTTGGCTTAGCGTACGCGCTCAACCACGACAGCCACATTCGCATTACCATCATCACGGCTTACTTGGGAAACAAAGCAAGCCGCGCTGTGGACGTGTTTTGTGGAGTGCTGGGGATGGCGACTATGGGTGTGGTGGTCTACTACGCGTGGATTTTCATGCTAGACACCAAATCCATGGAAATGGTGTCCGAGGGCGTGTCACAAACCCCCTTGTACCTCACGCAAATCCCCGTAGTGGTGGGTTCGGCCTTGCTTTGGTTTGCGCTTTTTAGCTTTACCCTTAAAAGGTTGTGCCATGATCGCTGATCCGCTGATATTGTCTGTTGTTTTGATTGTCGTGATGTTTTTCTTTTTGCTCTCTTCCGTGTGGATTGGCGTGGCGCTTACGTTGACGGGGATTGTAGGAATGCTGTTGTATGAGCACAATTTGCCTCCCGTGATAAGTGTGATGCAAAAAACAGGCGATTTGCTTGCTACCTCGGTGTACGACTCGCTTAACTCGTGGTCTTTGGCAGCACTTCCGATGTTTATCTTGATGGGGGAGATTTTGTACCGCTCTTCTATCTCGACGCGCATCTTGGAAGGGTTGCGTCCGTGGCTTGTACACGTTCCTGGGCGGCTCTTACATGTAAACGTGGCGGCGTGTTCTTTGTTTGCCGCGGTGTCTGGCTCTTCGGCAGCCACGACGGCGACGGTGGGGAAGATTACCCTTGAAGAGCTTAAAGAGCGGGGCTACAGCAAGTCCTTAGCCATCGGCTCATTGGCTGGAAGCGGGACGTTAGGGTTTCTCATCCCGCCTAGTCTTATTATGATTATCTATGGTGTGCTTTCTAATGTGTCTATCGGGAAGCTGTTTATCGCGGGTATTTTGCCCGGACTCTTGCTAGCTTCGGTGTACGCGGTGTACATTGTGATTATGTCTGTGGTAAATCCTAGTGTGATGCCCTCGGTGAAACCGCGTTTTACCTTTGCGCAACATGTGCACTCCATTAAAGAGCTTGTGCCTATTTTTATGCTCATCGGGCTTATTTTGGGGAGTATTTACGGCGGATTTGCCACCCCTACCGAAGCGGCGGCGTTGGGCGTAGTGGGGGCGATTGCCTTGGCGGTGTACTTTAAGAGTTTTAGCCTCTCGGTTTTTAAAGAAGCCCTTTTAAACGCCATCAAAACGACCATGATGATTAGTTTTATCATCGCAGGAGCGGGGTTTTTGTCTCAAGTGGTGGGGTTTTTGGGGATTGCGCGCGCGATTAGTGAGTTTATCGCCGAGCTTGGCCTTTCGCCCTACATGCTCATCTTGGTGATTGGGCTGATGTACATTGTGTTGGGGACGATTTTGGATGGCATTTCCATTGTGGTCATGACCTTGCCTATTGTCCTTCCCATCGTCATGATGGCGGGATTTGACCCGTTGTGGTTTGGTATCTTTTTGGTACTGATGGTGGAGCTTTCGCAAATCACCCCGCCGGTTGGGTTTTCGCTCTTTGTGATTCAGAGTATTTCGGGGGAAAGTATTAGTTACATTTTAAAGGCGACCTTTCCGTTTTTCATGCTAACGATTTTGGTGGTCTTTTTGGTAACATTCTTTCCAGAAATTGTTACTTACTTGCCTGATAGGATGTTTTAAATGCTGCGACTAAATTCTGATCTTGGGGAGAGTTTCGGCCCGTGGAAAATGGGCACAGATGAGGCAGTGATGCCTCTTGTAGACATGGCAAACATCGCGTGCGGGTTTCACGCTTCAGACCCGCTCACCATGCAATACACTCTAGGTTTGGCCAAAAAATACGGCGTCACTGTGGGCGCGCACCCAAGTTATCCTGATTTGGTGGGGTTTGGACGGCGTTCCTTGGCGTGTTCAATGCAAGAAATCACTGCGCTAGTAAGCTACCAAGTGGGCGCATTGCTAGGCATGGCAACGGTGCAAGGGGTTGGGGTGAGCTACATCAAACCCCATGGCGCGCTGTACAATGACATGATGGTCAACGAAGCTATTTTCACTGCCGTAGCGAAAGTGGCGCGGGGCTATGGGATGAAGCTGATGATTCTCTCGGGTGCCGCTAATGCCCGTTACGAAACCCTTGCTAAGACCCTAGGAGTCGAACTGCTGTACGAAGTGTTTGCGGACAGGGCGTACACCAAAGAGGGATTGTTAGTGGCGCGTTCCAAAGAAGGGGCGGTGCTTCACGGTGAAGAAGCGGTCAAGGCGCGCATCGATTTGTTGCTACGCGAAGGAAAGCTCGTGTGCGAAACGGGCGACACTCTCACCCTTAAAGCCGACGCGCTGTGTGTGCATGGGGACAACGAAAAAGCGGTGGAGTTAGTCAAAACCTTGCGCGCGTACCTTGACGCATGGAAATCCTAACCGCCTCAGCCACGGCGTACATCGTCACTTTTGGCGATGTTATCGACCCTGCGGTAGCCTCACAGGTCTTTAGTGGCCTTGAGGCACTCAAAGGGTGCGCGGGCATCGTGGAAGTGACCCCGTCGTACACGTCGCTGTACGTGGCCTTTGACCCGTTGGTGCTAGACCCCTTTACATGTAAAGCTTTGTTGGAAGAAACACTGGCAAAAATGGCGGTTAAAACAGAAGAATCTTCGCACGCGGAAGTGGAAATTCCTGTGTTTTATGACCCTGAAGTAGGGCTTGATTTGGAGGGTTTGGCGCGTGAAAAAGGGCTAAGCATGGAAGAGATTATCGCCTTACATGTAAGCCCTGTGTACCGCGTGTATACCATCGGGTTTTTGCCGGGGTTTCCTTACATGGGCACGGTAGACCCGCGCCTTGCAACGCCACGCCATGCGAATCCGCGCACCGCACTTCCCAAAGGAAGCGTGGGTATTGCGGAAAACCAAACGGCCATTTACCCGCAAAAAAGTCCGGGAGGATGGCAAATCCTTGGGCGCACACCGCTGGAACTTTTTGACCCCAAGCGCGAAGGGTTGAGTTTGCTTAAAGCGGGCGATAGGGTGCGTTTTCGCGCCATTTCGCGCAGGGAATTTTTCGACCTTGGGGGCGTGCTGTGAGCGTGGAAGTTCTCTCTTGCAGTCCGCTGTGTACCTTGCAAGATGCAGGGCGCGTCGGCGCGTCGGCGGTGGGACTCAGCCAAAGCGGGGCGGCCGATGAGTTTGCTTTTTACGTGGCCAACATGCTCTTGCAAAACCCGCCTAACGCACCCATGTTGGAAATGGCTTTTGGAAATGGCGTGTTTAAGGCCCTTGCTTCTTTTGAAGCGGTGGTGACGGGCGCGAAAGTTTCCTTACATGTAGAAGAAAAACCTGTACCTTTGTGGCAGACGTTTCGCGTGGAAAAAGGCCAGCGCATTCGCCTTGGGATGGTGGAATGCGGGCAATGGGTGTATCTGGCGTTTAAGGGGGTGATGGACGCGCCTTTGGTATTTGGCAGTGCTTCAACGTCGGTGAAAGAGGGCATCGGTGGACAGCGGTTTTGGAAGGGCGACAGGGTGGAGTTTGCGCCCCAAACCTTGCCTCACCGCGCACGGCTTAAAGCGAGTTATGTGCCCTCCTACGCCGAGCCAATGCTGTTGCGCGTGGTGCTTGGCTACCAAGAAGCATACTTTGCGCCCGAAGAAAAAGCGCGGTTTTTTGAGAGCGAATACACCATCACCAAAGAGAGCAACCGCATGGGATACCGCCTCGAAGGGCCTGCGGTGGGGTATGGCGGAAAGGGGATTATTTCCGAGGGCATCGCCTTTGGGGCGGTGCAGATTCCCCCGCACGGACAGCCCATCGTGCTCTTAAAAGAACGCCAAAGCATCGGCGGGTACCCCAAAATCGGCTCAGTGCTCGGGGTGGACTGCTTCGCCCTAGCCCAACGCCCCGCGGGAACAACCGTACGCTTCGCGCCCATCTCGATGGAAGAGGGTGCAAGCATCATGCGAGAGTTTTATGGGACGATGGGCCTGAGGGGTGAAAAATCTCGGTAGGCAGTAGAGCTTGGAGAGTGTTTTTTGTAGATTGATAACGGTTTTTTTATCGTAATATTCTCTGTCGAAATTAGTAAATAGTAAATACTTGGAACTGCTTAGTTGGAACTGCTTAGTTTGTTTTATGGCAATAATAGTTTTTCCAATTCCTCTAGTCTTTGGTTTAATTTTTTTATTTCACTTTGATAGTTTGTGATTGTTTGGTTATTATCAGACTCCAATCTTTCTATTTTTTCACCAAGCCCTTTTATTTTTTCCACGTCGCTTAGTAATGATTTGTTTTGGACAC